>JALSOD010000001.1 GCA_026986655.1 Caldifarciminota bacterium
CAATGGACTATTTTAGCACAAAATCGTTCAACCTATACATCATTGTTCTCGCAGTTATCTATCAAGGTATGCATTTCAAATAAAGCTCTCATGAGATACTTTTTCCTCAATACCTTCAAAGGTTTTTGTACACAAGGTTGACACGTATTCACAAGGAATTGTATAATTATTCCAGCTCTGTGAATATGCGAATGAAGAAAGAAAGACAAAAGCTCATAAAGCAAATCCTTGAAGAGAAGGAAATTGGTGAGCAGTTCCAACTACTTGAGGAATTGAAAAAGAGGGGGATAAATACTACCCAGGCAACAGTTTCCCGTGACCTACAGGAAATGGGAGTTGTTAAGGTCCGAATTAAGCCTGGTGTGTATAAATATGAGCTAATGCAAAAGGGATTATCTAACAGAGTTTGGGAAAAGATAAAAGTTGCCTTTGAAAATTTTGTCGAATCGATCGATTACACTGGTAACCTCATCCTTATTAAAACTCCTCCAGGAAATGCCCATGGTGTGGCTGCCCTTATTGATGAGCTTAATTATGACGGGATTCTCGGTACCCTTGCTGGCGACGATTCTATTCTCGTGATTGTAAAACAACCTGAGAAAACCAAAAAAATTGTAAAAGAGTTTCAAAACCTGTTACCCCATTGATAGTTTTTATTTTCCTCGCTGTTAATCTCCTTATTGCTGTTGTCTTTGGCTTCATTTTTCCATATAAAAATACTCTTATAAGTCCAAGAATGATCTCAATCTACCGCCTCTCTGCTTTTTTTCTCAGCGTTGTCATATTTCTGATAGGGAGATTTCTCATAATATTTTTAAGAAGTACTTTAAAAAATAAAACATTTCTATGGCTGGTAGTCTTGCTCCCCTCGCTTATCATTACTTTCATCGGTGCTTATATGTGTGTTATGGCAGGGAGTGGAAAGGAAATGCTCCTGTTTGAAATTATCGCGATTTACTACATTGTAAGGCATACTGAAATACTTAAAAAGTTAGAAAAGTGACGCTTGAGGAAATAATCAAAGAAAAAATAAAAAGGAAAGGACCAATCAAGGTTAGCGAGTTCGTTGAACTTGCTCTCTATCATCCCGAATCCGGGTTCTATAATCATTACCCACCTGTTATCGGTAGAAAGGGAGATTTCTATACGAGCTCCGATCTCCATCCCATATTTGGTAGAACTATTGGTAAATTTTTGGATTCTAAAAAATTTCCCGTGGTTCTTGAAATCGGTGCAGGAAAGGGATGGCTCGCGCACGATATTTTAGAAGAGTACAGGGGTGAATACTGGATAGTCGAAAAGAGTAGAATTATGCAGGAAATAGAAAAAGAGGTGCTCAGGAATTTTTCAAATGTCAGATGGTTCAATAACATTGAGGAAATCCCGGAATTTCAAGGAATTTTTATTTCAAACGAACTCTTTGACGCGTTTCCTTTTGATCTCTACAAAAACCAGGAAGGTAAATGGTTTGAAATTTTATTAAAAGAAGATTTCTCACACGAACTGTGCCCGCCAGATGAGGAAATATTTCCTCTACTCGACCATTACAGAGAAGCAGAATTTGTTGTAATACCAGCTGGTTGGGAAAATTTGATAGAGGTTCTTAGTAAAAAACACACAGGTGAAATTTTGATAATTGATTATGGATACGAGAGAGATGAGCTTGTTAGGAAATTCCCGTATGGATCAATTTTGACGTATAAAAATCATGCCTTCGGGGAACACTTCACAAAGAATATCGGTGAGCAGGACATCACATTCTTCATTGACTTTACGTTACTGGAAGAAATCTTACAGAGTAATGGATACTCAGATCTTATAATTCAAACTCAGGCTGATTTTTTAATCGAACAGGGAATCATGGACGTGCTCCAGGAGTATGAGAAAATATCCGATGAGAAGGAGAAAATAAAGGCTCGACTTGCTGTAAAAACACTTATTTTCGACTTCGGCCGAACTTTCAAAGTACTGAGGGGAAGAAAAATCGGTTAATCCTGGCTTTATATAACACGGATTCACATGTAAATCCCATCCTGTATTCTCCTATTAACAGAAGATACTTTGAAAAACCATGAATTTGATGGTTAGTTGGGGAGGAAGTATAATTATTATCATGAAAAAATTCCTTTTGTTATTACCGTTTATACTGCTCATGGCAGTCTCTTGCCGGGCAGAAATTGAAACCCACGTTGACCTTAATGAAATTAAACTCCCTTTAACTGGAATCCAATTTTCACAGGGTAGCATAGAATTCTACGTCCAGAAAGAGTTCGATATTCAGCAGGAAAGTGATATTGAGATTGATGATATAATCTGGAGCTACCAGGCGGTTTCAAATGGGACTATCTCCTATCAGGTGAAAATTTCGGCAGTCGGCCAGGGGTCAGATGGTCTTTTCGCAGTTTGCAGTCCCGAGAATCTCTGTCTTCCGATAAGAGGCACCTATGCTTCACCACCAGATTATGTTGTAAACGCACCTGTGATCTTTCAGGGACAAATCAGGGGGGGAATTCATGAATTTTCCAATATACATCAGGATCCAGCGGCAAATGAGGAAATGCAAAAGGCGCTTGAAAATGGTAAAATCTGGGTAATCCTGAAAGTCACAGCTACGAGCCCCACCCAGTTTTTAAATGGAGATACTCTGAAAATAGAAAATCTCCATGGGGATTTAAAGCTACACAAAAATCTCGATTACCTTTTCCCGTTATCGGGATTATTCTTTTAAGCTATGTGGGAGATTATTTTATTTACAAGCATATTTTCATGGTTACCTGGCAAACTCGTCACAATTCCCACTGCCTCCACACCACAGAAATTTCAGATTTCAATCTTTGACGCGGGTCTAAAGATAAATAGAATCTTCTTTCGTGTTGACCCAATTCTACTTCCGGCAGATCTAAATGTTGGGATGAAGATTTCACAGTCATCTTTCTTTATCTCCTTTAACGTTTCGAAATTTTACGGCAGTGGTTACATTAAAAAGGAAAACGTGGACAGGATATCCATTGATGCTGATGGTTTCAATATTTCTACTGGTTATACACTTTCGCACTTCACTGCTGCTGTTTACTATCGAAAATATGGAGACCAAACCAGTACCGGAGCTATGCTTGGCATGTTTCTAAATCCAATAATGGCAGAAGCTGGCTTTGATTCCTATGAACAGCTAAGATTTGGGGCTGGCTTTTCAATCAAAAAAGGAACCTTTTTTGTGAAATTAGGTCTATTTTCATCAACGAAAAGCCTGAAAGACGGCAAATTTGTGGCATTACCATCTGTTAATTTTGGGTATACGAAATGAAATTTGCAGAAGACTTTAAATGGAAATCTAAGAGACTTATCATTGGACTTTCTATAATGCTCATCGTGTCCTACTTATCTGATAAATTTATCATCAAAAGACCATTATTCAGTTCAGACACGGGAAGATTTATCGGCTTTGTCCTCCTTTTTCTTGGATTTCTGATAGCTTCCATTGGAGGAAGACATCTAAAAATTTATGGAAGGAGCAACCCCAATCTTCCTCGTGGGGCTACTGACAAACTTGTTACACAGGGCATATATCGATATGTCAGACATCCCATGTTTACTGCCTTCTTTGTGATTCTCGTTGGTCTTGGATTAACCCTCAATTCAATAACTTTCACCTTTGTTATGGCCCCATTAGGAATCGCTTACATTCTCTGGTTTGCGTACAATGTTGATGAAAGGGAGGCCTACGAAAAATTCGGGGACAAATATAAAAATTACAGAGATCAGGTCCCAGCATTCTTTCCTATCCCGGGTAAAAAATACAGAGGAAAATAAGGGAACAATTCCTCCTCCGAGGAGTCTAAAAAATTGGTGAATGAATTTGACGAAATTGTTCATCTATATAAAGACAGAATTTTTAAGATGCTATACATGAAGGTGGGGAATATGGAGGACGCAATGGACCTGACTCAGGATGTTTTCTTGAAAGTTTACAGGGCTTTGCCAGGATTCAGAGGGGATTCAAACATCTACACCTGGATTTATCGAATTGCCATCAATACCGCAAACACTTTTTTAAAAAAGAGAGGAAGGTTTCAATCAAGCTCCATTGAAAACATGGAAGACAATTCTCTTAAGTTTAACTTAAATAATGAAGAGAATTTGAAAACACTGTTAAAAAGCAAGATCGAAGAATTACCTGAACATTACAAAGATGTCTTACTCCTTCATTACTTTGAAGGGTTTGACTACAAAGAGATCGCAGATGTACTTGGAATCAATATTGGTACAGTAAAATCAAGGCTTTTTAGGGCAAGAGAACTTTTATCGCAAAAGATGAGGAGATATCTATGATGAAGCCTGAAGAATTTGAGAAGAAAATTATTCTGTATATTAAAAACGAGTTAAGCGAGCAGGAGAAAAGGGAAATTGAAGGCCTGATGCTCGCCAATCCTGAATATAGGGAGATTTACGAAAAGGAATTGAGACTGGAAAGGTTGCTATTTGAACTCCCTGATTCTGTACCTGCCCCCGACTTTCAAATTAAGATTGGGAAACCCGTATGGCAAAAGCTGGTACCCCTGGTTGTTATTCTTGCAATATTTGCTGCGGTTATTTTTAGAATTTCTATGCCAGGAACGGCAACTGGAGGTGAGTTCAAGCTTGTTACGCCTGCACACGAGGTAATTCTTGGAACAGAAAATCCAGAGATTGTCGTAACTGTTCCAGAAAATGCGCGCAATGTCTCTTTCTTGCTGGACGGAGATGTACTTTCAGGAGAAGTAAAAAGATATGATGGAGTATATGTTGTCAAACCGGACTTCATCGATGAAGGGTATCACGAATTTAAGGCTATCCTGAAACAGGACGGAAAGATGAAAACAATAACAAAAACTTTTTATGTGGTGAATGAATGATGAATGGGCTTTTTATAACATTAATGTTAATATCACAAATTTTGCCTGAAAGAATTGTGGTCCAGCCTGGTGATAGTGTAAAAGTTTTATCACAAAGAGTTGGTATAAAAAAAATAAGCGTTATCCCCCCTACCCTTGGATACGTTAGAAATTGTTACTTCCACGCTCGTACACCAGGGGAAGGAGTTATAAAGGTTGAGTTAAAAAACGATAAAAGAATTTACTCTTTTGTGAAAGTGGCGAAAACTATCCGATCTTTTAGAGTCAATGTGGTCCCTGAAAACGTCAAGCTCGGAATCTCGGACAGTTTACAATTTTACGTCAGGCTACCCAGAAGTGTTAATGAGGGTCAATGCTTTATCAGATGGCATGTCATACCAGCGTGGATAGGAAAAATCTCTCTGAATGGGCAATTTGTTGCGGGAAACAGGATAGGTAGGGGAAAGATAGTTGCCATAGTCAAGTGTAGAAATAGGCGTGGAATAGGATTCTCAACCGTGAGTGTCGGCGAGAATGCATCTCTTAAAAAGATAAAAATCGTACCGGACCCCGTTTACATCACAAACAGGGAGCCTGTTAGACTTCACATAAAACCTGATGTAACAGGATTTGATTCCCTTGACTGGATCGTAGAGCCAGAAAGGATAGGTTTCATCAATGAGCACCAACAGTTTGTACCGCTTGTAAAACGCGCACGTGGAGTTGTCTGGTTTACAGGATGGAAGGACTCTAAGGCGTATGTCGGGAAGGCTCTCGTCATAATTGGATCGAGGGAATCCATGATTAAAATTGAGAAACAGATAATTAAGCCCGGGGATTCCTGCCGAATTTCTGCCAATCCCCCCATCAGGATTTTAAGGAGATTGAGAAGATTTGAGCTCAGAAATTCTCTCACGTGGTCGGTTGAACCTGAATGGCTTGGAAGATTTGAAAATCCATCTGGATTTCCGGCGACAATCTTCATTGCAGGTACAAAACCCGGGGTCGGGGAAATCTTTTTAAAAATTAACGAGCGTGAATTAAATATATCGA
>JALSOD010000002.1 GCA_026986655.1 Caldifarciminota bacterium
TTATTTTTAAAGACGGAGGGGGAGGTCAAATCCTCGAGGACTCCTGTTGTGAAGTATCGGTTTTATTATATTTAAACTTGATATGAATATTTGTGAAAAGGCTAAAAGGTTTCGTATGCTGGTTCTTGAAAAGAAAGAAAGGGGTTTAGTTGTGAAAACTAAGGTGTTTCAAGCTTACGACTGCGGGGTACTGGAAGCTATAGAATATGTACTTCGCGAATATACCTTATCTAAATCGGATAAATTGAAATTTATACAGGATTTGTTGGAAAGAATAGGAGGTGAGATAAGGAGCTCAAAGGAAGCAGCTGTGAGCTATAAGTTTTATTACCTACCTTGATATGGGTTTTCTATATCGAAAATAGTTTCTACATCATTTAAGGTTAGAACTTTATTGAAAAACCGTAAATTATCTATTTTTCCGATGAAAAATGAGGTGGGTTTAATAGGATTATTATCTCCAGTGTGATAGGTAACCCCTACATAAAAGTCCGCATCATCCAAGTGGTCATAGCAAACATCAGGGAATACACCTTTTTGTAATTTATCCACATAATAAGTGATTTGACCATTTTGCACTGTCACCACTATGTGATGCCACTTCCCATTTGCTATGAAAAATTCAGTGGTTTTGTACTTGTCTCCTTTGGCACAATTTCCAGACCAAATATGCAGCCTTCCATTACTTAGGGCTATCCCAATGTCCCTTGTTGGCCCAGCTGTAGCCATAGCCACCAGCGTGGGGTTAGTCCAATAATCATCCCCCACCGCTGTTTGAATTGTGTTTACCCATAAAGAAACGGACCACTCCTTAAGGGGATTTACGGGTTTTCCGATGTTGATGTATGAAGCACCATTGAGGAATGCAGCCTGGTTCCACCCGTCATATACATATATTTCCTCCCCTGTCCATTTCCCATCGAATTTTCCCGATGCCTCATTTGCATTCGAGTCAAATCTCCATAATGCTATACATGAACTATCTCCCAAAATGTCCAATAGCGGAAGGTCGGGTGGTGCGATAACTCTACCCCTGTTGCTTTTCCAAACATTCTTGTTTTTGGTGTTATCTATACATATAAACTCTTCCCCTGTAACTCCGTTTATCCATAAAACTCCTAATTGAGGGGGATTTATGCTTGGTGTAGGGTCTGTTGAGGCGATACGAAACAACTTGTCTACTTTACTACTTACAACAGGTACTGTAGGTACAATTTCAATGCCTGAACTCCCTGGTACAAACATAATAAAATGAATACTATGATTTTCGAAGAGGTTAAACAAATTACCGATTATGGATATGTAAGTAGAGCACAGAATCGGTATAGCGTACCTGCCTTGCCAGACGCGGGTATCCCCGACTTGGTTTCGGGGAACAGGTGTCCTGTAGAATGCAGTCGAGGGAATACACCGTCGTCAGTCGCAGGGTTCGACTTGAAGAGCATCTGTGAGCAGCACAAACCTTTATGTATAGGTGGATTGATAGCCTTATTAATCCTTCTAACAAAATAGATGTAAGGAGTCAAAGTTCAAACTTTAATATATAGACACTTGCTGGGACCCGCGGAGAAATAGTTATTTCCAAACTTTCCTTCCTAAGATTCACTATCTGTAATTCCTTTTCATTGTAAATGTTTTTTAATTGCATTATAGGAGTATTTTCGGTTTTTCCACCAATTGGTTTTCCAGTAATATTTACCACACCAGTTTCTATGTCGATAAGGATTCCTTGATTGGTATTTAGTATTATTTTTTTGTCTTGTTCAAGTAGATATAGGTCACCCGAGACAATGGTTCTGTAGGTTATTGGTATAACGAAAGCAGCTCCTTTCTTTCCCCTATTTAAATAGAGTACTCCCTCGTCGCTATCATATGTAAATGGGAACGCGGCTTGAGCTTCAGAATAACTGTATAACTTATCCCTAATTGCCATACTAATAAATTATGAAGCTTCTCCTTCAAATAAGGTGTCCCTTTTGTGGCACTTGGTTTACATACAGAAGAGGTATGTCTGTCCCGAAGGGTGAGGGCTTTTTGCAGGTTAAGGATATTAAAGAGGTTCCCAAATTTGATTTGTTAGATATTACTACTGATACTATGGTAAAAGAAGTTGTAGGTAGAGCAGTTGTAGGTAGTTATAGCTTACCTCAAGCTTTGTTAAAGCTCGATGGGCAATCTTACTCTATAATCAAAAGAAAACTACTGGAAATCAAAAAACAATACAATAAAATTAACACTATCATCAAAAACTTAGGAGGTTGACAATGGCAGACCTAAATTGGGATGAAATACTTAGTGAGGAGAAAAAATCTAAAAATGAAGCTATCGAGAAAGTTAACAAGAAAATCGTTGAAAAAACATATAAGGAATCGATAGTTGCGGACGAGAATCTCACCACTTTGAGGATAAAAATCCATCTTCTTTCAAAGGATGGGGAATGGGTAGAGGTAGGAACCTTCGCTTTCTCTAAGGAGAACTTTGCAAATATCACTGATTTCGTGAGGGATATTATCTTGTCCCAGATTGAGAATCTCGACCGATTTAACATAGGCGGGGTAGCAAAGGTAAAGTATGTGGTCTATGACGAAAACAGCTCAAAAGCCTTATTGAGGAATACGGTATCTATTGCAATTCCTAAGGAGTTGTTAAGGGAGAAGTTAGAAGAGAAGAAAGAAGAGGTGATAGTAAAAACTGAAGCCTCGGTGTGGGACAGCATTGAAAAATTCGTTGAACTAAATAAGGCTTTACTGGATAACACAATCCGCATGAAGGATATGGAAAAAGAACAAGTTGAAAAGTTGTTTGAATTGCAGCTGAGGGAACTAAACAAAAAGATAGAGGAGCTGAAATCGAAAGCACCTGAAGGCGGTGAAAAAGCCCTGCTTCTGCTTGTAGAGTTGCAGAAGTTGCGTGACGAGTTTGAAAGAAGGTTGATTGAACTAAAAGCAAAAAACCCTATGGAGGAAGTGGCCACTAAAGTGGTGGAAAAAGTTGTGGATAAAGCTTTAGATAAAGCCTTCAAAGAGGAGAATAGGAAAAACGATGACGAAATAGCTAAATATCTTTTAAGCCTTGTGCAAACAGAAAACCAAACTCAAGTTGAACTTTTGAAAACTCTGTTACAGAAAGAATTGAATAAGGACCCTGCAAACGAAATAGAAAGAATTGCAAAGCTTGTTAAGGAGTTAAGAGATAAAGATACAGGTGAAGATATTAAGAATGAGTTATCCAAGATAGTCCTTGAGATAGCCAAGAGGAAAATGTCTGAAGACCCTCTTGAGGACTTGAAACAAAAAGTGGAGCTGATAAACGGAATAGTTAAAACTCTTAGGGGAGATGAAAATAAAATCAAGGAAGAGATACAACAGCAGATTAACGAGTTGAGGAATCTTATCCTTGCTCAACAAATGAGCTATCCCCAACAATATGAAGAGGAACCTAAGGACCCTCTCGAACAACTTGAGTCGGAAACAGAAAAACTTGCAAGAATCTACGAGCGTATGGAAAGATTGTTTGGCAAAAGGGAACCCGCCTCAAAGACTTTAATTGAGACTATTAAAGAGGTGCTATCTTCCCCCACGATAGTGGAAATAGCTAAAACTCTCGTCCAGGGTTTAATCCAAATGCAACAACTGCAAATGCAGATGCAGATGCAGGCTGTAACAAACCCCCTTTACATGCAAGCTGTTGCTTATGGGCAAATGCCAGTTAGAAAGAGGGTGGTAAAAAGAAAGCCAGTTGTACCACCACAACAGCCGCAACCGCAACCGCAACAAATCAACCAAGTAAAGATGTCTGCTCCACAACCACAACCTGTAGCGGTTCCCCAAACAACGGTTTCGGGGGCAGAGAAACAAGCTGAAGAACACAGCGTCTTGAAACAAGCTGAAGATTTATTCCATAAAGAGTTAGCACCTGTTTTGAAAGAGCTTGCGAAAGAAAAGAAAAGGGGAAAGGAATGGGAGGAAAAAGTGATAAACACAATGACAGAGAAGCTGTTGCAATTGGAGCAAGAGAGACAGCTGATGGCAAGGATAGTTACAGAAAATCAGGATGACTTAGCTAAGTTTAAAGAATTTATAGATGAGGAGGTTAAAAACCTTCTAAAGGTTAGCAAGCAGAAAGCAGTGGAACTCTCCGATGCCGTCCTTGCAAGGGTGGTACAAAAGTTAATAGGTTAACTTTTTAACTTTTTAACCTCTTTAACTCCTTCTCTATGGAGCTTAGCTTACTAAGAAGCATAAGGAAACCAGTTCCTACCACCAGTAAGAGCAGAAGGTTTGTCCCCCGTATGGAACTTGTATACTTCTGCAAATCCTTGTCTATTCCTTCATAGACCATACCTATGAGTTTCTTTTCTCGCATAGAAGTTATGATAATACTTATGCTTGCAGCTCAACCCGTTAAGTGTAAAAGGTTAAAAACCCCCTACTTTGTTGACTTGATAACAGGAAAAAAAGGGAAAGTTATATTTGCTCTAAGGTCCCCTTATCAGTTAATAGAGATGATACTAATACCTTCCACAGGAAGTAGGAGGAAATGGCTTAGAGGATTGTTCTTAAACGGAGAAGTTCAATATGTGGAAGGTATTAATAAGGAGAATTACCACAATGCACATGCAAAGATATTAAAAAAGATACCTAAACACTTAATCCGTAATGTTGTTATTTTGGGAGGGGGAGATGGAGTATTGGCAGGTAAACTGGCTAAGTTGTTACCACGAGCAACTATTTATGTATTGGAGCTTGACCCTTGTATGATACATGTTTTTAAAAAATATTACCCCCACGATAATGATTACGCTTTTTATAAAAGGAATGTGAAGGTTATTATAGGAGACGCATTCAATACAATTGATAGATTCGATAGAATAGATTTAGCATTTGTAGATTTGCCAGATGCTCTCAATGAGGAGAGACTTGAAGCCCTTTACTCTCCCGAGAAGTTGGGGAAAGTATTCGAAAAGGCTAAATTTATCTCAATTTATAACGGCGGTGTAAACCCCACCCAGATTGAACATCTTGCGAGAGGCTATGGTTTTAAAGTTATTGGAAGGTCTCTGGTACATGGTTGGCTGGGTGCGGTGGGTTTCGTTAGTCATTTAAGTAGAATATAGTGCGTATGTTTGATTTTTACGACAGAAAATTGAAAAAGTTATGTTTCTTTGTCGATGTTGGTGAATACTACTGTTATGAAGTGAAACACCCAAAGCTGTTTTTTAGACCTTGGTGGGAATTAATATCCCCAGATGGGGAAGTCCTACAGTTTCCTAAAAGGCTTTCCCTTTTTGAGATTTCAAATCTACTTGCAAATCAAGTTGATAGGAAAGTTTTTTCAGTTTTTATTCCTAAGGATAGCGGGGATGGAAAGTGTAATTTCTTTATTGTTGGTTCGCTTGCAAAAGGTACATATCTTTTCTTTTTTAAAGATAAACCTTTGACACAAAATATCTTCTCAATAGTTAAAGTATCAGACCGCCCTTGTCTATCGAAATATTGCGTTGAATCCGAGCTTGCAGATAAATTCCCTTGCATCAGAAGGGGGTTGGTTAGGTTATGGTGAAAGATATAAAAGAACTTGAAGCTAAGTACAACGAACTTAAGCTGGAATATAAAAGGTGTTTACATTCTGTGAACCTACAGCAGGGTGACGCAATTAAAATCGCAAGAGAGTTGATAAAATTATCAGAATGCAAGGTTTTTCCCCCAATCCTCCCAGCCTCCTATGTGGGGGTAGGTGTATATAGACAACGAGTAATGTTAGCGAAAGAAGCAGCTTTGCTTACCCTGAGATTTTCTGAACAATCTAAAAGCGTGTGGGTATATAGAGCAAAATTCCGCCCTGTTGTTAAAGTCAAA
>JALSOD010000003.1 GCA_026986655.1 Caldifarciminota bacterium
TCCAATCTCTCTCACTACATCAATTGCATCTTCAAATCTCTCAATTGCCTCATCTGTACCAGGCAAAGTTGGTACTCCAGCCTCTTTCATAACCTTCTTTGCCTCGATCTTATCTCCCATGAGTCTAATGGTTTTCGATGATGGGCCTATGAATTTTATACCACTTGCCTCCACAGCTTCGGCAAATTCTGCATTTTCCGCGAGGAATCCGTATCCCGGATGAATTGCTTCTGATCCTGTTGCTACCGCTGCGCTAATAATACTCGTGAAATTTAGGTAACTCTGTTTTGGTGAGGGTGGACCAATACAAATTGCATAATCGGCCAATTGAACATGAAGGGCATCCCGGTCCGCCTCCGAGTATACCGTAACAGACTCTATCCCCAGTTCCTTTAAGGCATAAATTATCCTGACAGCTATCTCTCCGCGGTTTGCAACAAGGACTCTTCTGAACATTGTTCACTATTTTAATGGCTTACATAGGTTTAGTGAAGGTGTCGGGTGATCTAAGGGTGATCTAACAATGTTGAAATATTTATTGCCTCAATGTATATTTTGGTTATGAAATCGGTTAAGGATTATAGAATAAGAACCTTTGATGATATTATCAGAATCCTCGAGCAGGAGCCAGAGTGGCGAGAGAAGTTGAGAAAACTTGTGTTGACTGATGAATTAATGAATCTACCCAGAAAATTCGATAATTTTGTCAAAAACGACTTCCGCCCCCTTGCTAAAAGAGTAGACAAAATAGAGAGTGATGTTGAACAACTCAAAAAGGATGTTGAACAACTCAAAAAAGACGTCAAACAACTTAAGATAGATGTAGCTCAGCTCAAAGGGGACAATTTTGAGAGGAAAGTCAGGGAAAAGGCTCCCGCATATTTCGGAAGGATTTTGAGAAGGATTAGACTCATTGACCATCAAACCCTTGCGGATCTACTGGAAGACGCGGTTGACGAAGGGATCATCACTGAAGATGAAAAAATGGAGCTCATCTGGGCAGATGGTGTCCTTAAGGCAAAAAGCAAAGATAACAAGGAAGATGTTTGGGTGGTCTTTGAGGTATCCTACGTGGTTTACAAAAAAGATGTTGATAGAGCCTTAAACCGAGCTCTAATCTTGAATAAGGTAGTCGGGAAAATCGTTATTCCTATTGTCATAGGTAAAGAATACACGATTCCGGTGGAAGAAATAGAAGAAAAAGGTGTCATCGCACTCTAAACCTTTTATTTTCAGGGGATTACCAACTAATATCTGTAGGAGCTAAAAAAAAAAACAATATCACGAGTAACGATTCTGATAAAATTTAACCCAAAATATTAAAAAGCTAATTGCTTCCCGGGTTCCCGTACCTGAAATTATGCTTGAGGGTAGTTATTATAAAAATCCATGGATACAATCTGGATACAGCAGGGTAATATAGACCGTGCACTCCTCAGGCTTGCAATACCTGCAGTTATTGCAAGCCTGTCAGAATTAATGTTAAACCTTGGAGACACTTTCTGGGTTAGCTTTTTGGGTGACAGTTCCGTAGCGGCACTCGGAGCAGCTAGCTACATAATCTGGATCATTTTCTCCCTCATAGATATCGTCGAAAGCTCCATCATTTCCATGATCTCCAATCAGGTGGGTGCTGGGGACAGAGACTCATCAAACAGAATTTTTGCCAGATTAATGGTTTTCTTCCTCGTTCTTTTTTCAGCCCTCATTGTACCAGGCATTATGCTTTCAAAAGCTGGAATTCGTGCCACAGGAGTGGAGACATTTGTTTATCAGCAGGCATCAAATTACATAACTGTGACGTTACTATTCTTACCCGTAATGGTGTTTTTTTATGGAATTATAGCTGCAACTCAATCGCACGGAAACACACGCTCTCCAATGGAAGCAACTATACTTTCAGTTGTTCTGAATCTCATTCTTGACCCTCTTTTAATCCTCTTCTTAAAAATGGACCTCACGGGACTCGCACTCGCTTCAGGAATTTCAAGAATTATTGGAATCTTTTATCTCTGGGGTAAATTTAGAAAAACCTCGGGCTTCACCCTTGACCTCCTGAAATCAGAGTTTAAAACTAAATTCCTGGATTTAAAATCAGGGGTCAGGGCACTCAAAATTGGCTTTCCAGTCAGCCTCGGTGGTATAAGTTTTAGCCTGATATACTTCTACATACTGAAGATCGTGGCAAAATTTGGAACCGATGCTGTGGCTGCAATGGCAGTGGAAAACAGAATCGAGGGAATCACGTATCTTTTCGGCATTGGATACTACACAGCAGTGGCGACTGTTGTTGGACAAAACATGGGAAGTAGAAACGTTGACCGAATCGAGAAAACTGTAAAAAGAGCACTCCTGCATACAGCTATCTTTGCCTCTATCATGGGGGCTCTTTTTTATTTTTTCCCACACATCTTCGGAAGTCTGTTTCTGCATCAGCAAAAATCAATCGAAATTTTCAAGAACTATCTGAGGATCAATGCTTTTAATCAGATTCCGATGATTTATCATGTAGTTTTAGAAGGAGCTTTCGTTGGGATTGGTAGAACTTTACCCAACTTCGTAATTCCAGTACCCTTCTGGCTCATAAGAATTCCACTCTCATTAATTCTGGCATTCAATCTTGGGATTGGTGTTGACGGTGTCTGGTGGTCTATGCTAATAACACAGACACTTTCAACCACGATGATGATATTCTGGTGGAATAGACTTACGAGGCACCTTTGAGTAAATTCTCGTACGGATATTCCTCCAATTCGACACCCTTAAAAAATTCAGATGTCAATTTAAATTTACTGAGATCCGTAACAATGATTGTCGTAAACTTTTCAAGGGTAAAAAATCCGCGAATAACACGATTTACGTCCTCTACGCTGAGATTTTTTATCTTCTTAAGATCATTCAGAAAATAATTCACATCCATATCAAAAAGCACACTGTATAGCCTGGTCGCAGATATACTCGAATAGGTTTCAAGCTTCCTTGGTAAGCTACCTTCGTAATACTGCTTCGCCTCCTTTAACTCTTTTTCTGTTATTCCATCCTCAACAAAATTTTGAACAACTTTCATAATTGTATCAATTGCCTGATTTGTTTTCTCAACACTCGTTTCAAGATTTATCGAGAATCTCCCGGGAACTATCGTATTTCTGAAGGGAAATCCCGGATCAATTAGAGAGTGCACGGCGTAGGAGTAACCACGTTTCGTTCTGACCTCTTCAACAAGTCTGGAGGAAAAGCCAGAGCCACCCAAAATATAATCAGCCACCCGGAGAGCATTAAAGTCGGGGGATTTTCTGTTGACTCCCACAAACCCCATCCTTATAACACTTTGAGTCACAGGCATGTTTACCAGTATCACCCTCATCTTCTGCTCTCTCTGGAATTCGGGAACCACTTTGTCTTTTAAACCCAAAGCATTCCACGAGCCAAAATAATCTTCCAGGAAATCGAGATTCTCAAGATCAGATACCACAACTATGAAACTATTTTCAACACGGAAACAATTGTTGTAAAAATCTACTACATCGTCCCTGCTGATTTTTCTCACACTTTCGATACTTCCATCAACGTCGTGTCCCACGGGATGACCTTCGTAAAGCTTCTCCTGAAACACATACTCGGCCACCTTGGCAGGCTCACTAAAATCTATCATGAAGGAGTTTACTGTTAGCTCTTTCTCCCTCTCCACATCCTCCAGCCTGAAAGCTGGTTCAAATAAGACCTTTTTAAAAATCTTGAGGGCATTCTCAAAATCAGAAGACAACGACTTGAAGGCAATACTCGAATATGAATAGGCGGTATTTGTTGAAAAAACCACACCCTCTCGCTCGAAAGCGCTCGCGACTTCAATTTCATTCATATCTTCAGGACCAGACTCAATAAGGTCGAAAGTAAGTGAGGCAAGACCGTGCAACATATCAGGGTCATGAGCGGCACCGCACCTGACGATGAAATTCAACTGGAAAATGGGCAAATTCTCTTTCTTAACTGCGTAAACTTTCAGTCCGTTTTTCAACGTAAATTCCTTTGCGTTCAGTTTCATGATTTTTTCAACCTTACAACGGTCAGATTATCTTCATTCAAATATTTCTGGGCAACCCTGACAACATCATCTTTCGAAACTTTCATTAGTTCCTCCGGATATCGATTGATAGCTTCAGGATCTGACAAAATTGTGTATTCCCCAAGCAATATGGCAAGACCTGAAATGGATTCCTGTTTAAAAACGAAATTCGCAAGCACTTTTTTCCTTGATTTTTCAAGCTCGTTTTCAAGAATCTCTCCATCTTTTACTTTTTCAATCATGGATTTTATCATTTTTTCACCCGATTCAATTGATACCCCCTGATTCCAGTAGGAATAAATTATCAGAAGACCAGGATCTTTCAAACTGAGAAGTGCTACATCTACGTTGGTAGCAATTCTTTTCTGAAAAACAAGCTCGGCGTACAATCTGGATGAGCGTCCACCACCGAGGATATCAGTCAAAATAGAAAGGGCTGGTGTATCCTCATGGGAGAACTGAGGAACATGAAATGACAGCGTTGATACATCCATAAGTGCCTTTTTATCATGAATTTCTCGAACTTTTAACCCTCCCTGCTCCGGCTCTCTCGTGATATTCTGCTGAGGTGTCCCCTTATTCTCTATCTCGTCAAAGTATTTTCTTGCAAGGTCAAACGCGCGTCGCGTTTCAATATCACCCACGATAATAAGTATTGCATTAACGGGTGAGTAATGGGTCTCGTAGTAACTTCTAACTTTCTCAAGAGACATATTCTCAAGGTCACTTTCAAATCCTATAACAGGGATTCTGTATGGGTGGGCTGCAAATGCGGTAAGGAAAATTTCCTCAAACAATCTACCATCAGGATTATTGTCCACTCTTAGCTTTCGCTCCTCTTTTACCACGCTCAGTTCTTCCTCAAATTGATAAAAAGTAAGATTTCGCATCCTGTCCGCTTCCATTTCAAGTGGAATTTCGACTTTTGAGGAAGGCACAACTGAATAATAGGCGGTTTCGTCTTTCCATGTGAATGCGTTGTCATAACCTCCAAGGCTCTGAATAATTTTAGAGAACTCTTCTGGCCCGTATTTTTCAGTGCCTTTAAACATCATGTGTTCAAGGAGATGTGATATTCCAGAGATACCAGGGTACTCGTATCTCGAGCCCACTCTATACCAGACTGAAACTGAAACTATGGGGATTCGGTGGTTTTCAAGGACGATCACTTCAAGACCATTGGGAAACGTTTCGCTCTCAAACCGGACTTTTAACTTTGAAAGTATATCCGTTGATGGTGGCATGGAGTCTTAGGATAATCGTGCCACCAAAACGTGTCAAGAAGTCAAAATAGGTCCATACCTTCCCTTAGAGAAAATTGGCTGACAGATAATCCTTCAACCATTCACCCATTACTTGAATACCCTGCCGATTAAATATAGTATGGGAAGTTGATTTTATTCTCTCAGTGTGTACCTTCTTGCCAGCTTGACAGGTATTCTCTCTGTTCTTCTGTCAGCTCGTCGATTTCTATATTCATTGATTTAAGCTTTAGCATAGCAATTTCCCTGTCAATCTCATCTGGTAAGGTGTATACCTTTTTCTCGAGTTTTTCCCGATTTTCCTTTATAAATTTCACTGCGAGCGCCTGATTAGAAAAGGACATATCCATAACTGTTGGTGGGTGGCCCTCGGCCGATGCAAGGTTAACCAATCTGCCCTCAGCAAGGAGATAGATTTTCTTACCATCGGGCAGGGTATATTTTTCCGTATTTGGGCGT
>JALSOD010000004.1 GCA_026986655.1 Caldifarciminota bacterium
AGGACATACGATGTTACAAATGGCAACCTTAACGTTTTAAGCGGAAAGGAAGTTTTTAAGGTACAGATAGGGACATATTTGATAAGATAAATTTTGGGGATTTTGAAGGGGAAGTTCTCCAATCTTAGGGAAGAATATGAAGCAACGAATCGCACTTAGAGAGGATGTTAGAAAATTTTTTGAATCATTAAAACAAATTGCAAATAATCAAACGGATTTTGGCATCCCCCTTTTTCCTCTTCTCACGAGGGAAATTCTTCACGAAGTTCCTCCCTCGGCAAAAAGGGGGGATAAACGAGATTTTTACCTTGATTATATTTTTTGAACATTCTCCACATTTAGGAATAGGGGGGCGCCGCCGTAGGCGGCGCCCCCCTATTTGAATTATCTTCCCTCTTAAATCAATTTTCTCTCTTTCGCTGCCTTTTCCAGCTCTTCTCTAAAATCGGGATGGGCTATCTTAATTAATTCTCTTGCCCTCTCTTTCAAATTCTTTCCGTGTAGAAAAGCGACTCCGTACTCTGTCACCACATAATGTACATCCGCTCTTGTGGTAACTACTCCAGCTCCCTGTTTTAGCATGGGCACAATTCTCGAAATCTGACCGCCCTTTGCAGTAGATGGAAGTGCAATGATAGGCTTACCGTACTTGGCTGCCCCAGCACCTCTGATGAAGTCTACCTGACCACCAAAACCACTGTAAATGTAGGTGCCTATGGAATCGGAACAGACCTGACCTGTCAAATCAATCTCCAGTGCCGAGTTGATAGCTATCATATTCTCATTTTGAGCAATGATGAACGGATCATTGGTATAGTCGACGGGGTGCATTTCAAATACAGGATTGTCATGAACAAATTCGTACAGTCTTTTTGAGCCAAGAATAAACGTGGCAATAACCTTACCCATGTGGATAGTTTTCCTTGTTCCTGTAATCATTCCAGCTTCAATACCCTCCATCACCCCATCGGAAACCATCTCGGTATGAATTCCAATATCTCTCTTTGTGTCCTTCAGAAGTTCGAGCACGGCGTCAGGAATACCACCAATACCAAGCTGAAGGGTTGATCCATCTTCGATCAGATCGGCGATGTACTCTGCTATTCTTTGCTCGACTTCTGTCGCAGGCTTTCTTGCAAGTTCAGGTAGGTCTTCACTGACTTCAACAATCTTTGCCACTCTTGAGACATGAACAAAGGAATCACCGAGGGTTCTTGGCATTTTGTCATTAACCTGTGCAATAACAATTTTGGCAGTTTCTACAGCCGCTTTTGTGGCAAGTACTTCTACACCGTAGCTCATAAAACCGTGCTCATCCGGTGGCGACACCTGAATAATAGCCACATCAATTGGAAGCAGACCACGGTAAAATAGGCGTGGAATCTCGTGAAGATGAATTGGCACATAGTCAGCACGGCCTTCGTTGACCGCCTTTCTATCTGCTGAACCCACAAAGAGTGAGTTATGTCTGAAGTGGCCTTCCATACCCGGCTTTGACAATGGGTCATCACCGAGCAAAAGCACGTGAACGAGTTCAACATTCTGAAGTTCATCTTTTCTATCAGCGAGTGCCTGCATGAGAACATAGGGAGCGGCAGCGTTACCGCTCAAATACACTCTGTCTCCACTTTTAACAACTGAAACCGCCTCTTCCGGCGTTGTTAATTTCTTTTTGTAATCATCGTACCAGGACATTTTATTTTACCCCCTTCAAGAGTTCTTCTATTGGCTTGAATTCGAGACCTTCTCTTGAGATATTCCTATTTGTAACATGACCACCGTAGGTGTAAACACCTTTCTGGAGGTCTGGAATTTCAAGTAGTGCCTTATCTACACCAAGTTCAATCATTTTCTTCAAATAGGGGAGAATTGCATTCGTCAATGCGTGGGTTGCGGTCCTTGCCACACGAGACGGTACGTTGGGAACTGCAAAATGTATAACTCCCTCGTCTTCGTAAACAAAATCTTCACCAGGTGTGAGTCGAGTTGTCTCCGAGCACCCCCCCTGGTCTATGGAAAAGTCAATAAGAACCGATCCGCGCTTCATAGTTTTCACCATATCTCTCGTGATTAGAATAGGGGTACGGGCACCGGGCACAAGTACTGCACAGATAACAACATCGGCAAACTGCAGTAACTTCTGAAGATTACGCTTGTTGTAAAGCATGGTGACAACACGACCACCGAGCATAGATTCTATTTTCTCGAGTTTCTCCACATCCTTATCAACTATGTAAACACTCGCCCCTATTCCGGTGAATGCCTTTGCAGCACAGAAACCAAGCGTACCGGCTCCAACGATCACTACTTCAGCTGGCGGGATCCCCGGGATACCCGACAGAAGAATACCCCTGCGGCCAGCTCGCCTACTTTCAAGCAGTCTACCAGCGATCTGAACCGCCATCCTACCAGCAATCTGACTCATGGGGCGTAAAACCGGGAGATTTCCATCGGGCTTCTGAATAATCTCGTATCCGATGGCAGTAATTTTCTTTTTGAGTATGGAATTGATTATGGACTTTGGAGAAACTGCCAAATGTAGATATCCCATAACAGTCTGCCCATCCTTCATGAGATCACATTCTTCAGCATTCGGGCATCTGATCTTCAGAATTACGTCTGAACGTTTAACGACTTCCTCCTTATTGTAAACAATCTGAGCACCAGCTTCACGGTAATCACGGTCGGTAAATCTGGCACCTTCTCCAGCACCACTTTCTACAAATACCTTGGCCCCCATGTGGACAAGCTCCATAACCCCTCTCGGGGAGAGGCCAACTCTAATCTCCTCAGTTGCCTTTATATCTTTGAATTCTTTCGTTATTCCGAAATTCATAATTTGTACTCCTTTGAATATTTGCAAATATTATGAAAGACTTTTATTGAACAATCAACCTTTTTACTGCTCTTTCTTTTTACTGCTCTTTCTGTAAATTGAAAAAGGTGGTTAATTCAATTAAAATAAACCCATCTTTTTGAAAGGAGGTAGTTATGAAGAAGTTATCAGTACTGTTGTCTTTGCTCATTCTAACATCTTTAAGTGCAAAGGCAACCATCGCAGGAAGTCTCGAAAAGGTGCTGGAAAGCTCGAATGACAATGACTATATCAGGGTCATGGTCTTTCCAGTTCAACAGCCGGACTATGAAAATCTTGGAAATATGTTCAAAGGAGATAAGAAAGCAGAGGTAGCATATCTTAGAAATCTCGCCAGAAGTACACAGAGGCCCATTCTTGAGTTCCTTGATCAGCAGAAGGGAAGTGTTGCAGAAAAAGAGGGTTTCTGGATTATCAACGCGATCTATGTTAAAGCGACCAAAAACACCATCTTGAAACTTGCCGAAAGAGACGATATTGGAAGAATAGAGTTAGACAGTAAAATACACTTAACCAGAGCCATTCCAAGTTCAAACGATGCGTCAGAAAAGATTGTAAGGTGGAACATAAGGGCTATCCATGCTGACAGTGTATGGTCAATGGGTTATACCGGTCAAGGTATTATCCTCGGACAGATAGATACTGGAGTTGACACCTCCCATCCAGCTCTTAGTGGAAAATTTGCTGGTCATTTTTATGATGCTACGAATAATTCTTTCCCGGCACCTTATGACGATCTTGGTCATGGTACACACACTATGGGTATAATGGTTGGTGGAGACGGTTCAGGTCCGTTCACCCCAGACATTGGTGTGGCACCAGGGGCAATGTTTGTTGCGGCTAAAGCTTTTACCTCCTCTGGAGCTTTTAATAGCTGGCTAACTCGAGCCTTCCAGTGGTTTGCAACATTAGCAACTGACTCTGGCGTTGACGTAAGAGTTATTAACAATTCCTGGGGAGCGTGTGATACTCTATCCTTGTCCCATTGGGATATTATATGGAGCATAAGAAGTCTCGGATTTATTCCTGTCTTCGCTATAGGTAACCACGACATAAATTGTCCACACGTTCGAGGAGGTACACCTGGTAACTACCCTACTGTAATAGGTGTTGGTTCCGTAAATTCCATGGATTTTGTTTCAAGTTTTTCTCAAAGAGGACCTGCACCAAATACTTATCCATGGAATGACACAACTTACTGGAGCAGACCTGACTGGAACTTCATAAAACCGGACTTAACCGCACCGGGTGAAGGTATTTATTCCAGCATTCCTGGAGGAGGTTATCAATCATGGGATGGTACTTCCATGGCGACTCCACACGTTAGTGGAGTCATTGCGTTAATGTTGAGTAAAAACCCTTCACTATCCTATTACCAGATATACCAGATACTGACTGACAATGCAAGACATGTAGCAGGTTACAACTTCCCCAATAATAATTATGGATGGGGAATTGTTGATGCAGCTGCCGCAATAGAACATACCCCTTCACCCAATAGTCCGATTCTCGTCATTGTCAATGTCCAGGTCAATGACCCCAATGGGAGACTTGATCCAGGTGACACATCCCAGATATTAATAACATTGACTAACCTATCAAGCGTTTCAGCAAATAACACTATTGGCTATCTAAGCACAAGTTCCCAGGAAATTTCTATATTGGATTCAATAGGAACGTATGGGACCATCTCACATATGGATACCATTACAAACACCTCTGATCCATTCACTGTTGTTGTATCTCCCACTATCCAATCCGGTAGTCAAATACCGTTCAATCTTCATATTGTAGCGAATGACTCGCTCTCAGTGGACTTAAATTTTGAGCTCGAGGTCGGAGTCCCAAGAATGGATTATGCAGATATTGACACCGGTAATTGTATTTTAACCGTCACAGATAACGGTGGCATAGGATTCATGAGCTCAGACCAAACACAGGGTAATGGTTTTAAATACCCAAAGAATGGGGCCAATACCCTGTTCTATGGTTCTCTCGCCTTTGGAAATGATTCAAGTTATGTGGTAGACAACTGGTATGAACATGGAACAGAAGATGGCGACTGGGTCTATACCGAGGATCCCCTCGGAAGACTCTACTATGTTAACCCACCACAGGTAGCCAATCAGGAGCTATGGGGAATGATGTCCGACAGTGGACACCCGACTCCACAGGGTGTAACAGTAGAGCAAATCGCTTATGGATTTATGAGAGATGGAATAAACAACTTCGTCATAATCAAGTATGTGTTTAAAAACAATGGCTCATCAACTTTGAGCAATCTCTACGCAGCCCAGTTTATAGATTTTGATATTGGACAGGACCCCTCACAAAACTACGCTTTTGTTGATACAACCACAAGATACACTGCATTCATGGCACCGACCAACTACAACCCTGTAGTTGGTATTACACTCCTTTACCCAAGAGATAACGTAGCAAATATCAGCACAATTTCCAATCCTACCTATGTTTATCCAGATACGGGAATGACTGATGCGAACGAGTGGAAATTCATGTCAGGTCAGCTACACTTTGGTAATCAGTCTTCTGCAAACGACTACAGTGTGGTTGTGTCAGCAGGTCCATTCTCACTCTCACCCGGTGAGGAAGACTCGGTTGTCTTTGCGATCGTGGGTGGTACTTCCTTCGCCTCCTACTATGCAAACTGTGACTCAGCTTACAGCGCTTATTTAGTGGGAATCAACGAATCTGTGAATATCCCTGGAATAAAGACATTCAGAATCGCACCCAATGTAATGAGATCCAGGGGTAAACTAACCTTTACCATAGACAGAAGGTCAAATATTACTGTCAACCTGTTCGATGTGAGTGGAAGAGTTATAAAACACG
>JALSOD010000005.1 GCA_026986655.1 Caldifarciminota bacterium
TCATAACCAATAACTCTGTGGCGTTATCGAAGAAATGCTGTAAATTTAAATTCTGAAATTGTCGGATATCGCATAGTTTGATAGCACAAATTTACTATTTTTTGTAATAAATTCGTGCTACAATGTCCCACCGTAATATATCATTGACAGTAGACTTAAGGAGTTTTGTAATTTTATCAAAAATGGAGGGTAATTATGAAGTCAAAATTTATAATGTCGTTGCTATGGAGTGTGATCTTGATAGGCGGAATATCCGCCATATATGCTCAAGGGACAGTTAAGGATGAGCATCCCGAATTATCTCCTGAAGAAAAAATGATGACATGTAGGGGCTGTCATAAAGAGGCGACGCCTGAAATTTACAATGAGTGGTACAATTCCCGTCATGGTATTGACAATGTTAGATGCTTTCAGTGTCATGGTACATTCTCCGATTTCCATAAGACGCCTCCCATCTCGAAATGTGCTGCCTGCCATGCAAAAGAGGTGATGAATCTGCACGTACCGGAGAATTCTCCCAACAAAACATGCTGGTCTTGTCATCCTGTACACACCTTTAGAGTACACAAAGGTAAATAAGGAGGTCTTCCAATGGGTATAACAAGAAGAGAATTCATTAAAACCACCGCTGCCCTGACGGCAGCGTCAATGGTAGGTTTGAAATTACCAAAAGAGCTCGATGCCCAGGGTATGCCTGAGGTGGACAAGTGGGTTAGAGGAACCTGTAGATTCTGTGGTGTCGGCTGTCGTGTAGAGATGGGGATCAAGAACGGAAAACCTGTAGCGATTCGTGGTGTGCCCAATGCTAAAACTAACTTTGGATTCCTATGCATGAAAGGTATGCTTTTCTACAAATTCATGAACCACCCGGACAGACTTAAGAAACCTCTTTACCGCAAGAAGAAAACTGAGCCATTCAAAGAGATCTCATGGGACAAGGCCCTTGATATAGCCGCCAACGAGTTTGCGAAGGCAATTAAAAAGTATGGTCCCAATTCAGTTGCGTATTATGGCTCAGGCCAGGCTTTAACTGAGGAAACCTACCTCTTTCAAAAGATCTTTCGCGGGGGCCTCAGGACTAATAACGTGGAAGGGAACCCGCGTCTCTGTATGGCGAGTGCAGTTGGGGGTTATATTACTTCCTTTGGAGCAGACGAGCCCATGGGCGCCTATGAAGACATAGAAAAAGCACTTACGTTCTTCATAATCGGAAGTAACATGGCAGAGGCGCATCCGGTTCTCTTCCGTAGGATAATGAACAGAAAGCTCAATAATCCTGATATCGTTAAAGTTATTAATGCTGACCCAAGAGTCTCTCCGACATCCCGTATCGCTGACCTCCATCTTCAGTTTAAACCCGGTACCGACCTCGCCCTCCTGAATGCGATGGCCTATGTGATTATTAAAGAGAACTGGTACAACAAAGACTTTGTTAAAAATTACGTCTCGTTTAGAATCGGTAAGGAAAAGAAAGAGGTTACATTTGACGATTACGTTAAGCATCTTGAAAATTACACTCCCGAAAAAGCCGCAAAAATTTGCGGTGGAAACATAACACCGGATAAGATCAAACTGGCCGCAAAATGGTTCGCCACATCCGGTAGAACCATGAGCTTCTGGACAATGGGACTCAACCAGAGAACCCGTGGAGTTTGGGCTAACAACCTGGTGAACAATCTTCACATACTGACTGGTCAGCTGGGTATCCCTGGCGCAGACAGCTTCTCTCTCACCGGGCAGCCTAATGCGTGCGGTGGTGTTAGAGAAGGTGGTGGACTGTGTCATATCCTCCCGGCCCACAGACCGGTTGTCAATGATAAACTCCGCCACGAGGTTGAAAGACTCTGGGGTATCCCCGAAGGTAGAATTCCTCCAAAGCCAGGATACCATACCATCGCAATGTTCCAGGCCATTAACGACGGAAAGATCAAGGCTATCTGGATTCACACCACCAGCCCGGCACAGAGTTTGCCGAATGCAGATAAGTACAGACACGGACTTGCAAGAGACGATGTATTTGTTGTAGTAACAGATATCTTCCCGACAAAAACGACAGAGCTCGCGAACCTGATTCTCCCGTCTGCATTTCTCTTTGAGAAAACGGGGGTTTATGGATGTTCTGAAAGAAGATCCCAGCTCACTCTTAAAGCTGTTGATCCACCACCAGAGGCCAAGCCCGAACTCTGGATCGCGGTTGAATGGGCCAAGCGACTTTCAAAGAAACTGAAAGATCCTATCATTTACAAGGTTGTTGAGCCCTTTGACGGTAAAGAGCCAGGCTTTGAGTTACCAAAGGCAGTTTGGAGTGAGTACGCAGGTAAACTCACAAAAGGCCGTGATAACGATCTGAGTGGAGCAACCTATGAAGTCTTGATGAAGAGACCCGATGGTGTGCAGTGGCCAGCACCTACACAGGAAATCGCCCTCAAGGGTGGAACACCAAAGAAATTTGTCCGTGGTATAGATCCAATCGCTACAAGACTTGCTAAGGGTAACGAAAAATATGTATTCTACGGTGAAGCCCACAAGGACCACAAACTCTGGATCTGGCTCAGACCTTACAAGGGGGCTGCTGAGGAACCTGATGCTGAGTATCCATTCTACCTATCCACAGGTCGTGTAATCGATCAGTGGCATACATCCAGTATGACCGGTAGAATTCCAGAGCTGCTGCAGTCTGCACCTTACGCCTACGTTGAGATCAATCCAAAGGATGCAATGAGATTGGGTATCAAGCCCAACGATATCGTCGAGATTGAGACAAGACGTGGAAAGGTTCATATCCCTGCCAAGATTGTGGAAGGTCCAATGGAAGGAATGGTGTTTGTTTACTGGTACGATATGGATGAGGACAGGATGATCAACAGGGTGACGAAGGATGCATTTGACCCAGGTTCCAAGCAGCCAGAATTTAAGATCTGTGCAGCTCGTATAAGAAAGTATTCCGGTCCGAAACCGCTGAAGCCGTTTATCGTGAGAATGAAGAAGACGAGGAAAGGCTGGGTCCACGTCGACAAGTTCAACATCAAGGAGTTCCAGAAAAAGTAGGAAAAGGATAAGTTTTAATTAGAGGGGGCCGCCTGCGGCGGCCCCCTCTAATTAAAATAAAGGACTCGATATGCCTATCGGTGGATTTGTTGTTAATACAAAACCTGAAGATATCGAAGGAGTTGTTGAATTCCT
Organism: Caldifarciminota bacterium; assembly: GCA_026986655.1. GTDB lineage: Bacteria > Hydrothermota > Hydrothermia > B15-G9 > WFZT01 > WFZT01. The sequence goes on from JALSOD010000005.1 coordinate 3,184, forward strand.
TAAAAGTTTCCCAGAAGTCGAAATCTATTCACACGACGAGAAGGGGAACATCATCGTCGTGATCGAAACCGAACTTTCCGACCACATGGATGAGCTTGTGGATACCATCAAACAGGATGAACGAATTCTGGCCGTCAGTGTGGCGTATCTCTATTATGAGGACGAGGTGGAGAAAATTGAAAAAGGAGAATACATCCCCGAAAGATTCAGACAAAAGAAACGGAGAAATTAGCAGGAGGGAATTTTTAAGGGTTCTGGTTGGATTCTCTCTAACCCTTCCCGAGCTTGCACATGCGAAAAGCAAATTTTTCTCTTCGCCTGTTCACACCAATGCACTAAGACCACCTGGCGCTGTTCCAGAAGACCTTTTTGCCGGTAAATGTGTCCGCTGCGGCCGATGTGCAGAGGTTTGCCCCTACCATTGCATTGAAATGCTCGACATAAGACACGGACTCTACGCAGGAACTCCTATAATTTACGTGGATAAAATTCCCTGTTACCTTTGCATGGAATGTACGAAGGTATGCCCAACGGGAACGTTGAAGCCCATTCCTCAGGAAGAAACAAGAATGGGTCTTGCTGTAGTGGACAAGTACCGTTGTATTACTTGGAAGGGAGAGGGTATCTGCCGGAGTTGCTACAATGCATGTCCATACAAGGACAAAGCGATATATCTTGATAGACTAAGACCTGTTGTCAACAAAGACCACTGTACGGGTTGCGGTCTCTGCACCGCCGCCTGTCCTGTTACACCAAAGGCAATAAATATCGAACCAATATACAGTTTCAAAGTCTCCAAGAGGTAGTTAAAAATGGGAAAGCCAAAAAAAGAGCCGAAGATTAAAAGAAAGACTTACATCGACACGTGGAGGTTCCTCTTTCAGATCGGTGCTTTTATCGCCATTCTTGTCAATCCATTTCTGAATTATTACTTTCATGTAAAAGTCATTCAGGGGTGGTATCAATCAATAGCCTTCGGACATCTGTGGTTTGTCTCTCCACTTGAAGGGATCGAGGCTTTATTGATTACAAAAATTATCTACATGCCCTGGATAATTGGCATGACGCTTCCCATTATTGTGGCTCTCCTCCTCGGGAGGGTATTCTGTAGCTGGATCTGTCCCATAAATTTTTTCTACGAAATAATGGACAGAGTTCACAAAAAAATTTCAAAAAGGAGTTACTACAAAAGGAAACCGCTTTTTACACTTCCGAGATGGATTCTCTGGGTTGCGCTTGTTGGAGAGCTCATGCTTGCCATGATTGTGGGAAAGCCTATTTTTGTCTTTCTCTCTCCGCCGGGTCTTGTTGGTCGTGAAATAATGATGGCGGTCTTCTTCCACACTCTTGCTTTAGAAGGAATTATTGTTTTAATTGTGCTTACAACCTATCTGATCTCCCAGAGATTTTTTTGTCAGTATCTCTGTCCCCTTGGAGCCCTTCTTGCCTTCATAGGGGCAAAAAGGAGATTGATCATTGTTCAGGACATGAACACGTGTCATCAGTGTGGTTTCTGTGATAGAGCCTGTCCATGGGGAATTTATCCCAGCAGGGGTGAGGCTGAGGGAATCTACTGCACAAATTGTGGTTCATGCGTCGCTGTCTGTCCATTCAATGCAAGAAAATTTGTATTTGTGGGATTCACTCCATCGAGTGAAAAGTTAAAGCTGGAAAAAGTACCATCAGGGCGCCAATAAGGGGACAAATTTGATGGTGGTGGAGCCGCCTTCGGCGGCCCCACCACCATCATTTCCTCATTGATAAAATCCTATCTACGTATTTTCCAAGTAAATCAAACTCGATATTTAAAAAGTCCCCAACCCTCTTCTCTCCAAATGTGGTTACCTGAAGGGTCAGAGGAATTAGAAACACGGTGAACCCATCCGGAAGAAGTTTGTTCACAGTGAGAGATACTCCATCGACAGCCACAGAACCCTTTTCCACTAAAAATTTCAGATTTTCTCTATTTATACCTCCAATATACCATTCAACAGTATCCCCAAATCTGTTGATACTCCTCAAAGTCGCCACCGTATCCACGTGACCTGTTACTATGTGGCCACCAAACCTATCACCCGCACGCATGGCTCTTTCTAAATTTACAATTTGACCGATGTTGAGTTTTTTACCAAACTTAGAAACCCTCAAAGTTTCCTTTGAGAGAAAAACAGTGAATGTTTCTGAAGTGAAAGATTCCACAGAGAGACAGACGCCATCGACGGAAATAGATTCGCCATCTTTTAATTCTTCTGAAAAAGGTGCTTTGATGGTCAGTCTCTTCCCGTTTGAAAGTGTAATTACAGAGATGATTTTTCCTGTGGTTTCAACAAGACCAGTGAACATTATTTCCAGAGTTTCATGGCGTTCCTGACGTCATCCATAGTCTTGCTTGCCACCTCAGTGGCTTTCTTCGCACCCTCTTTCAAGATGTCTACTACAACGCCTCTATCTTTCTCAAGCTCGCGTCTCTTCTCCTGATAGGGTTCAAGGTAGGTTATCATCTTTTCAGCAAGTCTCTTCTTGCATTCGACGCATCCCA
>JALSOD010000006.1 GCA_026986655.1 Caldifarciminota bacterium
CATTCAACCTCATAAAGCTCATGAAGGAGAACGACTTCAGCAAGGCTGCGCCGATTTTTGGAATCAAATTCACATATCTCATGTTTATATTGTTATTTATCAACTTTGCCATCAAGGTTCCCATGTGGCCCTTCCATACCTGGCTTCCTGATGCGCATGTTGAGGCACCGACTGCAATTTCCGTGATTCTGGCCGGGATACTGCTGAAGATGGGAACCTACGGTATGTTCCGCTTCAACTATGCTCTTCTCCCTGATGCCACGGTCTGGGCCATGCCCGCCATTGCAGTTTTCGGAATCATCAACATGATTTACGGTGCTTACACGGCGATGGCACAGACGGACTTCAAGAGACTGGTGGCATACTCCAGTATCTCGCACATGGGATATGTGCTCTTTGGAATGGCTACGATGACACTTGCGGGATTCAACGGAGCGATCTTTCAGATGTTCAATCATGGAACGGTTACGGCCATGCTATTTATTCTGGTGGGCGTAATTTACGACAGGGCACACCACAGGGACATCAACAGGTTTGGAGGTCTTGCTGCGATTCTCCCGGTTTATGCAGCCTTCACGGGATTTGCCTTTATGGCCGGTCTTGGACTTCCAGGACTTTCAAGCTTTATCTCAGAGTTCTTCGTATTCCTTGGTGGATTCAAGGATTATCCGATCCTTGCGTTCATTGGCGTGACAACCATTATCTGGACCGCCGGATACATGCTCTGGGCATACCTGAGGATATTCTTCGGGCCACCCAACGAGCGTTACAGAGGATTTCCTGATATGAAACCGGTTGAGATAATTTCACTTCTCCCGCTCGCAATCCTGGTTCTTTTCCTCGGCGTCTATCCGATGCCTGCATTGAATCTGTTTAACACCGGTATGGCGCATCTTTTGAGCCTGTTGCCCAAGTAAAAACAGGAGGTTGACTTTGAATACTCTTGTAAAGAGCAATTTAGCGAGTTTCTCCTACTTCGTGCCGGAGCTGCTTGTAATTATCGGGATCCTTGCCCTGATTATTCTGGAGCTCGTTTTTAAGAAAGAGACAAAGAGGAAGTTTGCCACACTCTTCACCCTGGCAACGCTCATCATCGGATTTATCGCGGTCATCGGTGTGGGAATGCCCAAAAACCATCAGTTTCTGTTTAACAGAATGCTCGTTTACGATGGAGTTGCCTATTACTTCAGGATACTCTTTTTCCTCTCGACATTCTTCATAGTGCTTCTTTCCTACATTTCTGTGGAAATTTCGGAAAAGGAGTACACGGAGACGATGATACTGATGCTGTCGCTCCTCGTAATGATGGATCTCCTTGCATCTTCCTTCAATATGCTGATGCTCTATCTTTCCCTTGAGGGTGTTTCACTGCTTTCCTACATCCTGACTGCGAATAAGAGGGGAGATGTGAGAGCTGCTGAGGCAGGTTTGAAGTACACAATCTATGGCGGTGTCGCTTCCGGGGTCATGCTCTTTGGATTTTCTCTGCTATACGGTCTGACGGGATCACTTGACCTTACGGCGATAATGAAGAATTTGAGTGGCCAGTATGGGGCTCTCATCTTTGTCGCTGCGATTTTGATCATCGTGGGGTTTGGCTACAAGATAGCTGCCGTTCCCTTTCATCAGTGGTCACCTGATGTTTACGAGGGTGCACCCACGCCGGTTACGGCATTCTTGAGTATAGGACCGAAGGCTGCGGGATTTGCCATACTCGCGAGGTTCTTCTACAATGTGTTTTCAAACGGTACCGCTCCCCTGAAGTTTTTCCCCTGGCTTTTGATATTCTGGCTGCTTTCGGTCGCCACCATGCTCGTGGGTAACTATGCGGCAATAAATCAGAACAACCTGAAGAGGCTGCTTGCCTATTCCAGTATCGCCCATGCCGGTTACATGCTCATGGGTATGACCTTCGTGGGACACCTGGGTCTGAGAGCCATTTTCTTTTACCTTTTTGCATATTTCATTATGAACCTGGGAGCCTTTGCAGTTGTTTCATTTATGGTGAATAAAACGGGTAGCGAGGAAATTGGTGATTACCTGGGACTGGGGAGGACCGAGCCCCTCGTGGCTGTGGCATTCACGATTTTTCTGCTTTCACTTACAGGTATTCCACCGACGGTTGGGTTTATCGGAAAGTTCTACCTGCTAATTGGTGTGATCTTTAAGGGTGGATTTCTCTACTACCTCCTTGCCTTTATCGCTGTCTTCTTTACTGTGATCTCACTTTTCTACTATGCGAGGGTGCTGAAGAGGATGTATCTCGACCCTGTGGAGGAGCTGAAGGAAGTCGGCTTTGGTATGTATGAAAAGGCTTATGTGAGTGTGCTCGCTATTCCGGTGATAATACTCGGAATCTACTGGCAACCCCTGATGCACCTCATCCAGAAGGCACTGGAAAGCTCAGTATTTTAAGACAATCCCCCTTTGAAAAAGGGGGAAACAGGGGGATTGAAATTCAAGCGGAACTCATCCCCCTTAGTCCCCCTTCTAAAGAAGGGGGATTGTTGTCTCCCAAAGTCCACCTTCTAAAGGAGGGGGATTGTCGTCTCTCAAAATCCTCTGTCAAAATGGGATGATTTTACATTCCCTGATTAAAGTTTCACATAGGACTTTTTTAACAGAATTTTACCCCTCAACCAATTGATATGATTTTAAATTTTGTGGGTTTATTATATACTTTCTGGAATAGAGGAGGTATTTAAATGATTATTTTAGTGTTGTTGGTAAGCTTTACCTTTCAGATTTCTGGTCCAAAAAATTTTTACATCAAAACCGAAAAAGGTGAACAAAAGATTTTAGTTCCTGGTTACGATTTGCCAGCACGAGGCGGTGTTCCTGCTCTTCCCATGAAATCCATCCTCGTCTCAGTACCAGGTAACCATGATGTTGAGAATGTTCAGATCAAATCTGTCAGGTACGAAGCTGTTGATGGAAAATTTAATATTGCCCCGATGCCGGAACCGGCGATTTTGTCCTTCCCATTGAAAGATAAACAAGTTTTGAAGGATTCAACCATTTATGGGAAGAATACTTTTTATCCATCTCTTCCCATCGAGTTTAAGGGTGTTCATGACTTTTCAGGACAGAGGGTTGCATCCTTTATTTTTTATCCATTCCGGTATAATCCTGTAACAGGGGTTCTCGAAAAGGTTAAAGAACTTAATATTGAATTTCAGACCGTCCCATCAAAAAAGGAAATGATCAAGAAAACTCCTCTCGGAAGAAAATTTGTGAGAAATCTTCTTCAGGAAGTGGTGACCAATCCGCAAGATGTTGGAGATAACTTTATTCTCACAACTCATGGATTTGATTATCTTGTTGTAACAACGTCTGCAATGATTTCTGCTTTCGATTCTCTGATCAGGTGGTACAGAAAGTTTGGCATTCGAGGAGTTGTACGGACAACCACGTGGATTAATGAGAATTACACAGGTCGTGATCTTGCGGAGAAGATAAGAAACTATTTGAGGGTTTGTTATCAGGATTCAGGTCTAACTTTTGTTCTACTTGGGGGTGATGTGGATCAGGTTCCTGCCCGTGTTGCTTACGCGATGACGTGCGGAGCAGGATATGTAGCAGATGAAGATAGTATCAGGGCTGACCTTTATTACTCTGACCTTGATGGAACCTGGGATGCAAATAACAATGGGATTTTTGGTGAGGTTGGTGACTCTGTGGACCTCTATCCCGATGTTTTTGTCGGACGTGCTCCTGTTGGATCTTATACTGAGGCAATGGATTTTGTTAATAAGGTCATTACATACGAATCTCCAAGACTTAGAAATTACCAGAATAGGGCTCTTTTTTTCGCAGAAGTTTTGTGGAGTGATCCGTTCACAGATGAGAGTAAGGCAAAGGATCAGATTGACTCCCTCTACATTCCAACCTCTATTTGGATTGATAAGCTCTATGAAACGAGGGGAAATGAATCTTCATCTTCTGTAATCAACGCCATAAATTCTGGTGTGAATTTTATGAATCATGATGGTCACGGGTGGTATACGGTTATGGGTACAGGGCAGGATTATCTAACTATTGAAGACGTGGATGCCCTTACCAATGGGAACCGGCTTGGCATACTTTACTCAATTGGATGCTGGGTCGGTGCCTTTGACAGAGACGCAATATCGGAACACTTCATAAGAAATGCCGATGGCGGAGGAGTGGCCTTTATTGGTAATTCCCGCTACGGCTGGGGATCACCGGGTAACCCGGGTTATGGATACTCTGACAGGTTTGATGCTGAATTTTACAATATGATTTTTGAAAAAAACCTTGTAAACATAGGAATTGCACTTGCAGCCGACAAAGTGATATTTATTCCATACTCTTTTGATGAAAATGTATACAGGTGGCACCAGTATCAATTGAATCTTCTTGGAGATCCACTTATGCCGGTCTGGAGAGATTTACCGGCTGAAATCGAGGCTTCCATTCCATCGCAGATTATACCCGGCACTGCAATCAGGATAAATTTCACCAATGTTGATAGTGGGCAAGTTTGCCTGAGTGAGGGTGATAGCATTCTGGAAGTTTCCTGGTTTTACAATGGATTGGCATACCTTGAAATCCCGAGGAGTGCCTCTGGAAATCTGACCTTTGGAATTTATTCGCCTGATCACCTGCCAATAGTGAGTGAGGTACCGGTTATAAACGCTGGAGGTTTCGTTTCAATTGACACGGTTTTGGTGAGAGATACGGGAGCAGCGTATCCTGATTCTGTACTTTCGCCGGATGAGAATGGAATTCTTTACATCATCCTTTCAAATACGGGGAACGATACGGTTGGGATGTTTGAATTAAGAGTTTTTACGACAGATACAATAGTTGAACTATCCACCGATTCTTTTCAAATTAGAACACTTGCCCCAGGTGAGACGGATACCCTTACTCTTTCCTATCGTACGGGAGATGGCTCTCCACATCTTGTACCACTTTATTTTGTTGTTGATTCTGATACATCAATTGTAAAACTTCTATTTACGAGACCAATATTATCTGCTCTTTCTGGGAATATTAGAGAAGAAGTGACCCCGGGAGATACGACGGAGTTAGTTGTAGGAATTCTAAATACTCAACCCGTCCAGGCAAGGGATGTGAGAATAAATATAAGCTCAGGGACACCGTCAGTTCATGTTCTTGATTCACAACTTATAATTCCTGTGATACCTGTTACAGGGATTGTAAGGTGCACTCTTTCCGTTTATGTGGAGCCCGGAGTGGCAATTGGCACAAGATTCAGGGTCGATTTTAATTATCGGGCTTCGGGATATTCCGGGAATTTCCTCACGGAAGGTATAGTTGGAGTGGATGATTACTCGATGGACTTTGAAAATGGAACTGGAGGATGGGAACTTGGTCAAAACTGGGGAGTAGTTAGTAGAAGGAGTCACTCCGGTCAGAATTCATTGTACTGTGGACTGCAAAATAACTGGTCTTACGGGAATTCCTGGAGGACATCAGCGTCCACACCTTACATAGTAACGTCTTTTAATCCAGAGCTAAGGTTCTGGATGTGGTATCAGGTTGCAACCTACGGATCAGATGGAATTTACGTTGAAGTAGCTCATGCCAGCCGAATTGATACCCTTGATTTTATTGGGTCTGGAGGAGCCCTTGATTCACTTACAAGATTTACAAACAGCTGGGCAGAGTACTCATATCCTCTAAATTTCCTCAGTGCTGGTGATACGATCAGGGTAATCTTTGAATTTGTCAGTGACAACAACGATAGTGTGGCTGAGGGATTTTATATTGATGATGTTGAAGTTTCAGGGAACGTTATTTCGCCTGTCTCTATTGCTGAAAGAGAGGTAAAAAATGAGTTTTTCAGTATCTATTCAATCAGAAGTGGATTGAAGGTTGTTCTAAAGAGACCTTACTCAGGTGAGTTGCACGTTTACAATGGTGCCGGAAGACTAATTTTTAGGAAGGATATCAATCCTCGATCGGAGTCAGTGGTAATAAAGAATCTCAGGGCTGGAGTTTACTTTGTGAAAGTTGGAAGAGAAGTGGGAAAGGCCGTGATTGTGAAATAGAGCTAATGCCTTTTAATGATGAAGTTATGGAGAAGGTGATTAAAAATTGGTTGTCTTCTTTTTGATCTCCTGCTGGTTAATGTGGAGGAGATTTTAATCTTTACCATCAAAGGATAGGGAGATTTTCTTGTTGGTTTAGGGTAATTGCTATATAGTAAAAATTATGAAAGTCCTCATAGTAGAGGTAAATGGCCAATTGTACGGTTTTGAACTGAAAAAAACGAGGAGAATTGTTTCAAATGTAAAATATACACCAATCCCATTTGTTCCAAAGATTTTTAAGGGTCTCTCTGTGCTTATGGGAGAAGTGGTAACAATTGTATGTTTGAACGGTATACTGGGACTGGAGGAATTCAAGGGGGAGGAAGACTTATTTTTACTTATAAAGGGTAAAGAATCGAGCTGGGGGTTCCCTATAAACAACATTTTTGATATTGTAGACATCGAGGAGGAAAAAATTGAAAAGTTGGAGGATCCATTTACTATCGGAGATTTTAAAATAGGAGAGGAAGGGGTAGTTTTGTTGATTGATACCGATCGAGTGGAGGATTATTTGTATGAATCAGTATCTTCTTTTCAAAAGTAGGGGAGCACTCCACGCTGTGAATATCGAGGATGTGGCAGGGATTGGTGGGGATATAGGAGACGAAGCCCAGGAAGTTATCTCTGCTGCTGTTTGTTTTTACGGAGATAAAGAGGAAGAAAAACATTCGATAAAATTTGGAACCACCATTTTAAAGGTAGCAGAAGTGCTTGACCTTGTTAAGTTTGACGAAATTTATGATAAGCCAGCTTTTTTCAAAAATGTACCTATAAATGGTGTAGGAGTTTTAGAAGATGAGATTGCTATTCTATTGAAGCTAAAAGATATTGTAAACCATTGTTTAAAAAAGGGGGAAAATTATGAATGGTAAAGGCAAGGCTCAATACTGGCTCTTTCTGACGGTATTTTCCGGGATAGTTTTCAATTTTATTATGCCCCCGTTATTCCTGAAAGTTAGGTATGGCTTCTCAGGATCATACATTTTTACTTCATTCATCGTATATTTTATTTTGCTTGTACTTTTTGCCCCTGTTCCTATTGGAATTTTTTCACCGTGCAGTGCAATTGAAAAATCTCCAACAAGGGCCAATAGAGAGAAATGTTTCGTCGAAATCAACACAAAAATTGTTTACGTTGATATTTACATTGTTATCCTTTTTGCATTGGCGGGCTATTTGATAGGTCTTGACCTTTATAAGAGGGGAATATGGATAAAGAGTGATTTCATTTCTTATGCGGTCTGGAGTCTATCAACTGGTTTGGGGGTTGGACTGCTTTCGTCCAATGGCTTCAGGTATCTTGTGATGGATTTCTTGAGAGACCTTGGACTTTTCAAGAAGCCCAGGTATGTTACAAAGTCCATAAAATTTATGATCCTTTACATGACCATAGTAAGTGTTTTTATATCGATTGCTTACATGGCTCTTGCAAGTTATAACCAGTTGCACAAAAGAGTGGAAGCCGAGAAGGCCGCCGTCATTCAAAAGATGGAGAAGATACAGAGGATGCCAGTCGAGGACGCCATTACCGAGATAGGTTTCCTGAAAGATGATATCGAGCAGCTTTTATCAAAGAGCTGGAAGATGAATTATGCATATGTGTTACCAGTAATCCTCCTGATTGTTGTTGCATTTAATCCGGTGGTTTTCGCTCTGGAATTGAGGAGGTCACTTTACAATGTCCTTGACGGAGCTAATAGGGCAGCAAGTGGGGACTTGAGGACGCTGATACCTATTACAAGAGTCGATGAAATAGGTGATTTAACTTCAGCCTTCAATAACATGGTGGAAAGTTTAAATGAAATGGTTAAAGGCATCATCTCCATGAGTACCACGATTGATACACTATCAGTAAAAATTAGAAAATCTATTGCAGATAATTCAACCTCCATTGCTGAAATATCAGCCTCTGTTCAGGAAATTTCGGCTTCAGCTGAGCAGTTTAAAAGATCAGTCGAAGACATACATAAGCAGCTGGTTGAGTTAACAAAGAAGATGGATACTGCAGGTGATACGGTGGAGCAAAATAAAACTCTGCTTGAAAGTTTATTTGGAGATATTGACCTGCTGACGGTTGGAATCCAGCAGATCGCAGACAAGGTTCAGAATCTTTCAAAGAAAATTTCAAAAATAGGAGAAGTTGGGAATGTTATTTACAAAATTGCCGATGACACCCATCTCCTTTCTATTAACGCTTCCATTGAGGCTTCTGTTGCTGGTGAATATGGAAAGAGATTTTCTATCATTGCAGCGGAAATCAGAAAACTGGCAGAGAATGCAAAAGAGTTTGCCTCAGAGATAGAAAAAACGATAAAAGAGATTAATGAAGCTGCGAGTGAAGCTATAACAACGACGGAAAAAAGTGTTGCAGATGCAAATAAGAGTCTCAAAAAGATAGGAGAGGCAAGAGGTGCCCTTGATTTGATTTTCAACAGTGTTATTGATAGCAGGAAAAGTGTCACAATTATTGAGAAATCCACAGGACAACAGGAGACTTCAATCAATCAGCTAACCGAGGCCTTGAAAGAAGTTAGAAAGGCAATCGAACTCATAAGACAATCTTCTGCTGAATTAGATAATAGTTTCAACGATTTCCGTACAAAGATAGAGTCTCTGAATAAAGAAGTACAAAGATTTAAAATCTCGGGAGAGGCTTAATCATGGGTAGAAAGGGATTCAATTTAATGACTTTCTGGGTATTTTTCTGGCTGTTGGTCGAGCTTTTTGTCGCATACGTACTTGGCCCAAAATTCCTCTTTTTCGAGGATGAGCACATAAAGCTTGCTTTCCATAACGGTATTTTGATTGGAATCTTTAGTTTTGTGGCTATAATAATCTTCTTCCTGGTTTATACCATGCCGATTTACGGCTATGTCACGGGAAAGGCCCGTGCATCCAGGCGAGTGGTAGTTAAGCGTACCTTTGATGTTTCCATCTATTTATCAATCTTTGCCTTTATTGTTACCGGTATTTTACCCATGGCATTTCTCTATCTTAGACTGGAAACTGCTCTTGCTAACGATTCCTTCTATCCCTTTATTCTTTGGGTGTTTGCAAGCTCCGTAGCGTATAGCATGGTTGTCCTTGCTGGTCTTGATCTCTACTCGACCTATATTGCTGAGACATTAAAAATTGCAAAGCGGGAAAGGTATGGATTTTTTAAAAGAAGTCTCAAATATGAGCTTCCTATTGGCGTGATAACAACCGTCTTGTTTTCAGTGATTTACACAACATTGATTGAATACGGAGCGTTCAGCAAGTATACAGCGAGTATGTCTGCGCTCATAGGTAATAATTTCCCGGACTTTCATAAAATAGCCATCCAGTCTCGCGGTCATTATATTGCAAACATGCTTGTATTCTCAATTACGTTGCTCATCGTTGTAACCATTGCTGTCTCTTTGGAGGGGATTAAAAGAAGTAAAGCCTTGAAGGTCCTGAAAGACGTGTTTCCCAAAGTACAGGATGGCTATTTGAATGTACGCGCGTATTCCCTTACACCCGATGAAATTGGTTCCATGGTACTGTATCTCAACGAGATGATCGAAAGGAATGCCCAGATTGTTAAGAACATAAAGAAAACCGTTGAACTTGTGAACAAACTGAGCGAGCAAATAAAAGCTTCAATAGATACTTCGTTTTCATCGGTTATGGAGCAAACAGGGGCTGTGGGGGAGCTTTCCGCAGCTGCCCAGGAACTTGAAAAAACCTCCGATGAAATTCACGCATTTATTTCTCACGTTGCAAAATTTGCTGAGGAAACTTCGGATAAAATATTCAGAGCCAATACAGTTATGCAGGAAACCCTCGATAAGTACAGCAAGCTTATTGCCTGGATTCAGACCATTTCCGATGAAATTGTTTCTCTTGAACAAAAATCGTCTGGAATTGTTGAAATTGTCAGAACCATCCAGAATATAGCGAGGGAAACGAGGATTCTTTCAGTCAACGCTGCTATCGAGGCAGAAGCAGCGGGTGAGAGTGGCAGGAGATTTACAATTGTGGCCGAGGAAATTAGGAAACTGGCAGGAGATTCTGATAGGGCTGCAAGAAACATAGAGAATTTGGCACGAGAGATCAGTGAGATAATTAACAAGGCCGTTGTAAACTTTGAAAATAGCCTTGTAGAGGCTTCCACGGGCGAGGACAAGATTAAGGAAACGAGAGATTATCTTAAGGAGATTATTGAAAGCTCAAGGCTTATCCGTGATTGGACAAACGAGGCAACTCAGTACACGAATGAGGAGAAAAAGTCCAGTGAGAATGTGGCCCTTGCAGCGGCAAACCTTAATTCTGCAATCAAAAACCTCAATGCCTCTGCCAAGCAGATTGCCACTGCCTATGAAGAATTGATTAAAGCCGTCAGGTCCCTTGTTAACGATACGGCAGGGTTTAAGATCTGAGTCATGGGTATCGATGGTTTTGACGAAATCATCAAAATTTTTAAGGATGAGGTTAGGGGACGAATTAAAAATTTAGAGAATGGTCTGATTGCACTTCAGAGTAATCCAGATGACAAAAAAATTCTCGAGAGTTTGTTGAGAGAGGCTCACACCATTAAAGGGGCTGCCAGAATGGTCGGTTTTTCAAAAACTGGAGAGGTGGCCCATAAGCTTGAGACCCTGTTTAAAAGGTTAAATGAAGGCAGTGTTGATGTTGAAAAAGCCGTCCGCGCGGCCTTTATCGCCATCGACTACATAAAAAAGGCAATTGAAAGTGGTGAAACGGATGAAAAAGAGGTCATTGAGATACTGGAAAATCCTGACAAACTGACCGAAAGGCTCACATCATCAGTGGAGATTCAAAAAACATTTGAGATTGAAGATGTCTGGAAATTTATTCCTGTTGAGTATGACCAAATAGAGAAGCTGTCCCAGAATCTTGAAGATATGTACATGCGAGTTATGGGATTAACTGGATACAGGTCGATTTTAAAACCAGAATCCGAAGGCCGGAAAATCGGAAGAATTCTGGATAAGATGCTGAATGAAATCGAATTCCTGAGGAAAAATCTCCATCAGTTGACCATGGAAATTTCCGATTTGAGACTCGTCCCAGTTTCGAAGGTATTCGATAGCCTCACGCGACCAATTTACGAGATGGCAACTTCTCTTGGCAAAAAAGTGAAGGTTAATCTTAAGGCAACCGATATTAAAATTGATAAAAGGATACTCGACGCCCTGACAGACTCATTCATTCATTTAATTAGAAATGCACTTGATCACGGAATTGAGCCACCCGATGAGAGAGTGAAGAAAAACAAACCCGAGTATGGAACTCTTTTCCTCTCTGCATTTGAAAGAGAAGGGAAGGTCGTCATTCAAATTGAGGATGATGGACGTGGAATTGATGTCGATAAAGTGGTTCAGAAAGCTATTGAAAAGGGATTGATTGATGAAGAAACTGCAAAAAATCTGTCATTTGAGGAAAAATTAAACCTCATATTTATCCATGGATTTTCTACAAAAGATGAGCTTACAGATGTATCAGGTAGGGGAGTGGGAATGGACGTGGTGAGATCCAAGGTTGAAGAGCTTGGGGGGGAAGTGGTAGTTGAAACCACACCCGGCTATGGAACCAGAGTAGAGCTCATTCTTCCATTGACCATTGCGACAGTTAATCTCATATTCTTCAAACTTGGTGAACAAACCTTCGCATATCCGGCGGATCACGTGGAGAATGTTGTTCGAATTGATAGGCGGAAATTTTTGACACTCAGTAACGGAAAGCATTATTACGATCTCGGAGATGAGAGAATACCCGTTGTGGATCTTATTCCCGGAAACTCCCAGAATTCTCACGAGTATATCATCATAGTGAGAGGGAACAGGGTTGGATATCGTGTAAGTCAGGTAATTGGTGAAGAATCTGTTGTTGTTAAAAAACTTGCTGGTCCGATAAAAAATGTAGATAAGCTCAAAGGGTACATTGTGCTTTCATCAGATACTCTTGCATATTTGGTAGATCTTAAAGAAATGTCAATTGTTGAGAGCATAAGAAAGTTGAGGGTTGAGGGTGAGCAGGAAGCTGTCGTAACTGCCGGTAAGAAAAAAATCCTCGTGGTCGATGACTCGAGGGCAACCCGCGAGGTAATTTCTGGTCTTCTGAAAGGGGCAGGATATGATGTTGATACCGCAGAAGATGGAATGCAAGCATTGAGAATGCTTAGCAAAGAGGATTATGATCTTGTGGTCACAGATATCAACATGCCGGGAATGGACGGGTATGAATTAACAAAGACAATAAGAGAGACTCCAGGATTAAAATCACTTCCCGTTATAATGTTGACAACGCTTGGAAGTGAGGAGGAGAAGAAAAAGGGTGAGGAAGTGGGGGCAGATGAATATTTAGTCAAGGGATCTTTTGATCCCAATGAATTTCTCGAGATTATTAGAAAGTACACGGAGGAATGAAGATGGAAAAAATAAGAGTTTTATTGGTTGAAGATTCTCCAACTCAGAGAATTCTTGAGAGAAAACTACTTGAAAGTGACCCTGAAATTGAGATCGTAGGGGAGGCATCCGATGGCTTGGAGGCCGTCAAAAAGGCGGAGGAATTAAAACCTGATGTAATTTTACTTGATCTGCAACTACCTGGAATCGACGGCCTTGAGGTTATTAAAAGGGTAATGTCTGCAAATCCAACTCCGATCCTTGTACTTTCCTCAGTTGTCAATAAAACAGAGGAATTTACTTCCATGGAAGCGTTAAAGAGAGGCGCTGTGGATGTCATGGAAAAACCGTCAATAGAGAAGGGGCAGAGCTGGATGCAGATTGCACAGGAGATCATAAAACACGTTAAAGAGGTTTCAAAAGTTCACGTTGTTCCCCATATAGGTTTACAGGAACTCGAGAAGATACCTGTAAAGGAGATTACCGAGATTCCCACTCATAAGTATGAAGCAGTTGTCATAGGGGCCTCTACAGGTGGACCAAAATTGATTAATCAAATTTTAGGAGCTCTACCTGAGGATTACCCCATGCCAATTTTTATAGTTCAGCACATAGCTCCAGGTTTTGATGAAGGGTTTGCTGAGTGGCTTGATAAAACTGTAAAAATAAAGGTCAAACTTGCTGAGGATGGTGAAGCCGTCAAACCTTCGGTTGCCTACGTTGCACCCGTTGGATATCACATGAAGGTAAATGATAAGGCGGAAATCCAGCTTGATAATGGTTCACCAGTAAATAATCAGAAGCCTTCAGCCGATATACTCTTCGAGTCAGTGGCTGAAGTATATGGTGACAGGGCGATTGGAATAATCCTGTCTGGCATGGGAAGGGATGGGGCTGAAGGTCTAAAAAAGATGAAAGATAGAGGCGCCAAAGTCTTTGCCCTCCGGGCCGAAGAATGTGTTGTATTTGGTATGCCTGGCGCTGCCCTCGAGATTGGGGCTGTTGATAAGACTTCATCCCTTGAAGAAATCATTCAATTTCTTCTACAAGCTGGTAAGATTGCACAGGTGAAATGAGAGACCTGATCTCTAAAATAGAGGAAAAATTCGGCGTTATTTTTGACGAGGAGAAACTCAGAATAGAACTTGAAATGAGGAATTTAACAGTTGATCAATTGCTGTTAGACGAGTCTCTCTTTGAGGAATTTGTCGAAGATATTCTTATTAAAGAAACATATTTCTTCCGTGAAAGGGGTCATTTCGAAATTTTGCGAGACAAGATTTTCAACAAAGTTGTCAGTAAAAGAAATTTCATAAAGATCTGGAGCGCTGGATGCGCAACAGGAGAGGAACCTTATTCAATAGTTATCTTCCTATTCAACAAATGCAAGAATAATTGCCGTGTTATAGCGTCCGATATAAGCAGAGAAGCTCTCGAAAAGGCAAAAGAGGGGATTTACTCAAAGTCTTCGTTAAGAGCTCTAAGTGAGAGGGAGATCAAGCTTTATTTCGAAAAAATTGATAATGGCCGCTATCGACTCAGAGATCAATTCCGAAAGGTGGAATTTTTTAGACACCATTTACTGAATCCATTACCTACCAGGATAGGAAAAGTCGACGTCATTTTTGTTAGAAATGCTCTCATGTACTTTAGTGAAAGAGCAAAGAAGAAGGCCATAGACAACCTAAAAGCTGCCCTGCACAACGATGGATATTTGATACTTGGTGTCTCTGAATATCTCATCGGTATCGAGAATGACCTTTACCCCATCGATTTTGATGGTGTTACCGTATTTTCCAAAACTCCAATTGGAAAGCCTGTGGAGACAAGGGAAGAGAACCTCCTCCAGGTTTATAAGAATTTGACTCCTGAAACGATGGATGAGATAATGGATTTGCCTAACGATGTGAATGGTCTGATCATAAAAGGGATGAAGTTTTTGAAATCTGGTGCAATAAGAAATGCGATAAATTATTTTGAAAAAGCACTTGAGCTGGACGATAAAATCTACTTTGTCCATTATCAGCTTGCCCAACTATACGAGGAGATTGGAGATCAGACTGGTTTTTATCGAGAATGCTTAAAAATTAATGAGATGTTGAAGAATAGAGTACCTTTAAGTAGCATTGATGTACAATTTAATCTTACTCACACAGTACTAAGAAACTTTGTTAAGGAGGCATTTGAGGGGATGAAATGGGTTCTAAGCTGAGGAGATTTCGTATACTTGTGGTTGACGATTCTGAGCTTCAGAGAACTCTCTACAAAAAACGTGTACTTTTCCCCGATGAGAAGGGGGAATTCCTTTTCGAAATTTACGAGGCAGATACTGGAAAAGCTGCCAAAGAGTTGATAGAGAAGTTACATCCTGATCTTGTAATCCTTGATTTCAACCTTCCGGATATCAAGGGAACAGATATTATCAAATGGATGGAGAATAACGGCTTCAACGATATTCAGACCATACTGGTCTCCAGTATTGATAACAGCGATCTTGCAACTACGGGCTTGAATCTTGGAGCTGAGGATTTTGTTAAAATCCCGTATGACCCCGAGGAGCTCAGGGCAAGGGTTAAGGCCCATCTGAGATTGAAAAGGATAATTGACTATAACAGGGAGACGAGGGAAAGGTACAAAAAACTCTCCCAGATCGACGGTTTGACAGAATTGTTCAACAGAAGATACCTGTTCCATAAGTTGAACGATCTGTTCAAAAAATACAGGAGGCATGGCAAGCATCTTTCTATCCTAATTCTCGACATAGATCATTTTAAACTGGTCAATGACACCTATGGACACCAGGTTGGGGATATTGTTTTAAAGAAAATTGCGGAAATTCTAAAGAAAGAGACGAGAAAATTTGACATTGTTGGGAGGTACGGTGGGGAGGAATTCCTCATAGTTGCCCCGGGTATAAGTAAAGATAAGGCCCTCAAACTTGCTGAAAGAATAAGGAAAAGGGTCAAGGATGAGGAATTTGAAGCAGATGGTAAGAAGTTCAGAGTGTCGGTCAGTATCGGAATCTCAGAATTGATCGACGATAATCCCAG
Organism: Caldifarciminota bacterium; assembly: GCA_026986655.1. Taxonomy (GTDB): domain Bacteria; phylum Hydrothermota; class Hydrothermia; order B15-G9; family WFZT01; genus WFZT01. The sequence goes on from JALSOD010000006.1 coordinate 15,526, forward strand.
GGATGTCAATGATCTTGTTAAAATTGCCGATATGAGACTCTATAAAGCTAAGCTTTCGGGTAAAGATTGTGTAGTAACTAACTGAAAGGAGATAAAAATGGGAATCATGAGGGGTTTTTTTATATACCTTTCACGCAGAAGAGACCTCGAAGGGTTATTCATGAAGTTTGGGCCAACGAGAAATCTCGCGATGAGATTCGTGGCCGGCGAAAAGCTTGAAGATGCAATAAGAGTTGTAGCAGAATTGAATAAGAAAAAAATTTTTGGTACACTCGATCATCTTGGTGAAAATGTAAATTCAGAGGAGGAAGCTACAAGAGCTGCTGACGAGTATCTTCGAATATTGGATGAAATTGAGAAAAATAAAATCAAGAGTCATGCATCTCTAAAGCTGACACAGATGGGACTTGATATAGATTCTGATTTTTGTCTCGATAACGTCAGAAGGGTTGTTGAAAGAGCGGCCAGGTACAACAATTTTGTCAGAATTGACATGGAGGATTCGAGCTATACTGATAGGACTCTCGAAATTTTTTTCAAACTTCATGAAGAATTTGGTAATCATGTCGGGATAGTAATTCAGGCTTATCTTTACAGGAGTGAGGATGATATTAAAGAACTGATCAAGGTTGGCGCCAATGTCAGACTTTGTAAAGGGGCTTATAAAGAGCCACCGGAGGTGGCATTTCCAAAGAAGAAAGACGTTGATGCGAACTATATAAAACTCATGAAAATGCTACTTGACGCACACGAAAAAGGGGTTCATACTGCAATAGCTACACATGACGAGAACATAATTAATTTTGCTCTAAACTATGTGAAATCGAATTCAATTCCAGAAGGGAAGTATGAATTTCAGATGTTGTATGGAATAAGACGAGACTTACAGTTTAAACTCGCAGATAAAGGCTATACTATGAGGGTTTACATCCCGTACGGGACCGAATGGTACCCGTACTTCATGAGGAGACTTGCTGAAAGACCGGCAAACGTGTTTTTTGTCGTCAAAAACCTGTTTAAGGGATAGATTATGAAAAAGATTTTTGCTTTGATGTTGATACTAATTGCCGGATGCACAATTGAGGAGTATCCTGCAACGCAGAAGTTGCCTTCTCCTAAAAACCTGAGGTTGAGCTCGGCAAACAATGGTATCTCTGTTCGTCTTGATTGGGAAGCTCCTGATTCTGGTATTCCTGATGGCTACATTGTTTATTTTAAATCAATATATGATAGTCTTTTCAGGCCTATTGATACGACAGCTGCACTTTTCGATATTGTGATGCCCTCCGGGACAACAGGGTATTACTATGTACGGTCCTACTCATTTGATCTTGGTGTGAGCGATTCGTCAAACGTTGACAGTACGGTACCCGTTTATACTCCACCTAAGGATATTTACGAGTTGGATAAAGAAGACTTTTATCATTTTTATTCGGCGTATGGATTTGACACTACTACAGGTCATGGTAGAACCTATCCAATGAAGATCCCAACTTATTGTGAGAGAATTGATTTTTACATGACGGACAGAGATTCTGGGTGGGGTGGCCCATACTCTTTCGTCTCTCCAGATGCTGTATATAGGTTCCCCTATGATTCTTCCCAAATACATTTTAGATGTGACTTTAAAAGAACGAGATTTTATTTATTGACTGATTGGAGACAAAATACTGATAAAATTCTCCCAGATTCAACACAGATTAGTGATATCGGAGTTGAGGTTGGTACGAATGATTGGGTAAATGCCAGATATGTGGCTTTTTACACTCAGGATGGATACTATGGTTTGCTGAAGATAGACCCACTATCAGTGGATACTGTACAGGGTAAAGTAACATTTGAGGCTTACTTCCAGAAGGTGAGAGGACTCCGGCTGATCCGCCATAGATGAAGATTGTAAAAAATACATTCCTGCTTTACTCAACTCGTATCGTTGATGTTTTAGCTACCTTTATTCAAATCAAACTTCTCGCTCTTTACCTCCCTAAAGTAGTCGTTGGAGAGATATTTTTTACCATAGGAGTTTCCTCCTTTGTCTCTACCTTGTTTTTTGCAGGTTTTCCCCTCGTTTTTGTACGTTATGTCCCTAAAATGGAGAAGGACGAGTCAGCCTTACTCCTCAATTTTTCTGTTGTGTTGTACTTTATGGGGCTTTTAATTTCCGTGATCGTCGGAGGTTTATTTTACAAGAATTTACCATTCTGGATACTTTTCACCGGGGTGTATCTATCAGGAATTTTGACACTCATAGGCTCTTACCTGATTGGTAAACGCGAAGTAAAGTTTTATTTTGGGCTAACGTTACTTAAAAGCCTGGTTCTTATATTGCTACTATATTTCCTGAGGCATTTACTTTCGTTTCTAACACTTGGCTATGTACTGGGACTCGCAGGTCTCGCTATTCTCATCTCCTTCTATTCCATCGAGGGCATCTTCCACTTCAACCTACGTGAGGCTAAATTTTTGTTGAAGAAGATTGGTAACTTCTGGAGATACTCATTCCTCGATCAGCTATTTCAGCCTGTTTTTATGTACCTATACCGGATAATAACCCCATACGTTGTGGGATTCGATGCCCTTGCCTCGTTTACCGTCTCTCGTAGGATTGATAATTTTTCAAGAAGGATATTCCAGGTGCCTCTTGATGTAATTTCCCCTGAAATAAGTTACAGAGACGAACAAAAAGAGCGTATTATCCCAGCTCTTGTGGAATTGAAGAAGATTTACGTGACACTCTCAGGTATATTTTTCATTCTTTACGTAATAGCTGGAAGATTTGTAATCAAATTAATCGCAACAGGGGCATATCTTGATGCATTTTACCCACTTTTGATTTTGGCACTCGGCCTTCTCATTAGCTCCACATACTCCATAGATGCCACTTACCTTAGATCTATTGGTAGAATGAGACCATATTTCATCCACAATGTTGTCTGGATGGTTACATTCATAGTTTCGTTTGTCATCCTTTCTAAATATTACGGACTTATTGGAATGGCTATCTCGTACCCTGTGGGTCATATTCTGGCTGGAATTTATGTGAAATTGAAAATCGAGGAAAGGGAGCTTTTAAAACCAGACCTGCTATTCTTACCACTTGTGATCCTCGTCTTACTTGCTCTTATATTCTTGAACGAAGTTACTGTTTTAGTTGTTGGAATTTACATCTTAATCCTTTCGGTGTCTATAAATTTTGGTAAAATGCGATTGCAAAGGTGATAGTATAGACTCTTGCCCCATGCTTTTTTAAAATCTTAGCAGCCTCGTTCATAGTGATTCCTGTAGTCATAACATCGTCAATTAAAAGAACATTTTGATTCCGAAATCTACTGGGTTCAATAAGCTTGAATGCATCTTTTAGGTTGGATTTTCTCTCCTTCCTGGTAAGAGTTGCCTGTGATTTTGTGTGCTTGATTCTAATAAGATTTTCACAGTCACAATTAATCCCTGTGAGACTCGAGAGTTTTTTGGCAATTAACTCTGTCTGGGAAAATCCTCTTTCGCGCTTTCTGGTTGGATGGATAGGGATCGGTATAAGTACATGAATTTTGGGATACTCCCGGGCAAGAAGTTCCTGCATTCTTCCTGCGATGAAATCTGATAATTTCTTGAATTTGTTATATTTGAAGTCTTCTACGATCTGTTTGACTTTACCATCATAGATGTACACTGACCGGTTGAATTCAAACGAAAACTTTGTATCACGGCATCTTGGGCACCTGTTACCTTCAAAAATCCCACCACATTTCAGACAGAAGTTTTTCTTTATAGCTAAGTTTCTATCAATTTCATTCTCGCAATTCACACAGATGAGTTTATCCTTTACCGGATTCTCACATAGTATACAGAGTGGGGGAGCAATGAGATCGATAAAAGGCTTAAATAATTTGTGCATAAAGGAATTTTTTGGGGTGTGGAAAAATAAGTCAAGGGAGGGGAAAAGAAATGGGGAGGCGCGCGATAGCGCGCCTCCCCATTAAGTTATTTTCACAGTTTCCTTAGTCAACTGCTTCTACGTTAGATGCCTTTGGCCCTTTGTCGGTGTTTATTATTTCAAACTTCACCTTCTGACCTTCTTCCAACGTTCTATAGCCCATTCCCTGAATATCAGTGAAATGGACAAATACATCACCAGAGCCATCTTCGAGCTCTATGAATCCGTATCCTTTACGAGAGTCAAACCATTTGACTCTTCCATACTTTACATCACTCATTTTATACTTCCTCCTTAACTTCTTTTTACTCTGGGGAATTTAACCTGGAGAGATTTGACCCTCGTTGGAAAAACTCCCGTCGTTCGTTAAGCATACACTCACCGTACATCCCTGTCAACTGTCCATGAAACCCTTATCAATACGCAAAAAACAGGGAAAACAGGTTTCGAAATATGAATCTATGACTCGTTTGATATACACGCCGATAGAAGAGAGATTTAGTTTTTATAAAAAGGTGATCGGGCGGATAATGAACAAAATATTTGTCGCACAAATGTATATTCCCGCAGGGAGAAGTATTCGAAAAATGTAGGCTGAGCCACATGGATGGCTTAAAAATCACACTGTATCCTCCCTTTTTCGAAAGGGACTTTTGAGAAGGTGATTCCTCTTCTTTAAAAGGAAGGTCATAGGATGACGACAATTTAAAAATCCGCCTTCTATTGAAGGTGGATTTTGGAGGATGTCAAAGTCCTATTGATTATGTCCAATTCAGTTTGATTATTAAAAAAGTTTTTCGAAAATCCTGTTCCAGTAGATAATTTTCACAGATCATCCCGTGGAACTGTTCTGACTTTTATGACTTCATCTATTTTTTCGATAATTTTTACAAGCCTTTCGTCGATTGGGTCGTCGAGTTCAAGAATTAGAATAGCCTCACCACCCTTTCTCATTCTTGTGAGATGGGCAGTACCAATATTGATGCCAAAGGCGAATACGCGTGATGCTATTTTGCTCAGAAGGCCTGGTGTATCCCTGTGAAGCACGAGTACGGTATTTGTACCGCTTCTGATTAACACCGGAAATGACCATATTTCGTGAATTTCTGCAACTCCACCACCGGGGGATACCCCTGTTACTTCCAGAGTCTCCTCATCACTTTTACCAGATATTTTTAAAGAAACTGGATGAGGTGGGTAAAATTCGCGGTCTATCCGAAAAGTAAAAGAGATCCCTTCCCGCCTTGCATAATAAAATGCCCTTCTTATTCTTTCGTCGTACTCCCTGAATCCGAGGATGCCCCCAATAATGGCGAGGTGTGAGCGATGTCCATAAAAGGTCTCGGCCAGAGACCCGTAAAACGTGATGTCTACCTTTTTTATTTTTCCTCGAATAAGTTTCCGATAAATATTTCCGATTCTGATTACTCCAGCTGTATGCGAGCTTGAGGGGCCTAAAGTTATGGGTCCGGCTACATCAAAAATATTCATTCTAAGTATTTTCTCGGATCTGCAATTCTTCCTTCGAGAGCAGATGCGGCAGCAGTAGCCGGGCTTGCAAGATAAATAAAAGCATCACGTGAACCCATTCTACCCT
>JALSOD010000007.1 GCA_026986655.1 Caldifarciminota bacterium
CCGCCTTATAAAAATGGTGGCGGGGGCGGGATTTGAACCCGCGACCTTCGGGTTATGAGCCCGACGAGCTACCAGACTGCTCCACCCCGCGTCATGTAGGTGTTATTATACTAAGCATGCACCCAAAACCTGTCAAGAATCCTATAGAAGATTTCCGAAAAATATGGACAGTGGGAAATTCCCCTTAGTCCCTCTTTTTGCGAAGGGGACTTTTCTGAAAATTCCTCCTTCGTACGAAGTAGGATTTTAGGAACATTTTATTTGAATTAAGTTATTTGAAATTAAGCGGTTAACTATAAATTCTTACAGGTTCACTAATAGACATCTCCCTGAACATTTAATTAATTTTATTTCTTATTGCATTATTGCAATATTCTCAATGTTGCCTGTACCTATTCGCCATTTTATAATAATTTTTCGGAAACGATAGACTTAGAAATTTTTGCCGAGGAGGTAGATATGTTGAGAAGGTTTATTGTGATATCCATAATCGCCCTCCCATTGTTTGCAGGTGAGATGAAAATCCCACCTCTGAACACGCTGGTCCCATATCAATGGGAGAAGCTGCCGGATACAAGCAAAACTATACACCATCCCCTGATAAAACTTCTGGACGAAAACGGACAGCCCGTTATAAAAACCGGGAAACCTGTGAGCACGCGCAAAACCTGCGGTAAGTGTCACGATTATGACTTCATCACCCACTCTTATCATTTCCAACAGGGCCACGATGAATACGATGAAAATTGGGGTGTGAAAAACAAAGAGCCCGGATCTTACTCACCTGGTATGTACGGGAGGCAGTATGATTATCCATACTACCATCTAACACCTCTTGACTGGAAGAAAAGAGGGGTTCCTTTTGAATATGGATCTCCAAACTGGGCACTTCAGTGTGGCATCTGTCATCTTGGTGGAGGACCAACGGAATTTGACAGAAGAGGACGTAGATACGATAAGGTTCCTGATAGTAAAATTGCAAAAATGGATCCTGACTACTACTGGTGGAATAGGAAAGCCGATAAGTTTCTTAAATGGGACTGGAAGCGTTCGGGAGTAAGAGAAGCAAACTGTCTCGTCTGCCACACACCTAATTACAGCAAAGGGATTCAGGACATGAGAACCACGGGCAAAGGGATTTACAAGTATCCACATTTTTCCTCTTCAACATCCGCTGGGCTCATCACTACCGGCATAGTTAAAAAAGTCCTTGACAATGGAAAGGTTATCTACAATCCAAAGGCATTTTATCCTGACGGAACTCTAAGACCCGGGTGGCTCAAGATTTCCGGCGAGTTTGCAAGAGCGAATGCCTGTCTGCAGTGCCATGCAGCACCGGTTATAAACCACCACGTCGACCCCTGGTACAACACGCCGGTTGTAAGAACAATCAACAGAGGGGTTTTGAGAAAAGGTTTTGTCTGGTCAAAGGAAAACATCTCTGAATGCACAGACAACATTGTTGGCAAAGATACCATGAACTATCCATGGGACGTCCACGCAAAGGCAGGATTGACCTGTATTGATTGCCATCAGTTACCAAACTCTCCTGGAATTGTCAAACAGGGGGTTAAAGGTTACCAGGATACAACCTGGTCGAGGTTGGCATTCGCAGAATTTATCAAAAGACCCGATCACAACTTTGGGAAAGGAAATCCTCTCACATGGCGTGTAAGAGACGATATGAACTTTACAGTTAAAAGATGTGAAGATTGCCACGATGCTATGAAAAAAGGACACGACTGGCTACCTCAGAAGGAGTTGCACCTCAAAAAGATCGCGTGTACAACCTGTCACGTTCCAAAAATTCATTACTGGTCCATTAACTCTTTCAATTTTGCCCTCCCAAGACCTGAGCCATTCAGCCTGGGTGTAAAAATAACAGGTGCCTGTGGTGAAGCCCCTCAGTGGTTTACTTTACTCGGCACAAAGGGGAATCCAATAGAAAATCCTAAGGCAAAAATTGATGGATTCTATCCCCTCTACATTCCAAACAATTTCACACCAAACGGTCCAAAGCAGATCGCTCCCTACGCAGTAACATTTTCACTTCACTGGATTGATAAAGCAACAGGTGAAAGGCTTTACTTCAGACAGATTCTAAATGCCTTCTTCAAACGCGAGGGAACGGTTTGGGTTCCAAAGAAAGAAGTTCTCAAAGTCTTTGATGCTAACCACAATGGAAAGATAGATCAGCAGGAAGCATTATTCGACACTGATGCAAAGGTGGAGCTTGGTAAGAAACTCTTGAAACAGGTTGGCGTAAAAGATCCAGAGCTTGAGATTGTTGCGATGCCATTCTCTCTTGTCCACAATGTTGCACCAAAATCAAAGGCAATCAAAGATTGTAACGAATGTCACACTGCAAATTCCAGAATATTCAATAGAGGAAAGTACTCAAGAATCGTCTTTAACGCACCGGTTAAATACTCTGACTCGAGAATTTACAACGTTAGATTCCTCGGTATTCCAGTGTTGAAGACAGAGAACGGAAAGGTTTACTGGGATAACTGGAATCTGCTCAAAGACTACCATCTAATTGGAGCGATAAAACCTGAGGAAACTGCGAGCAAGACAGTGAAAATCGTTGAACTCATCGGCCAGCTGATCGTCATACTTACCATAATCGGCGTTATACTTCATGCACTTGGAAGAATTATTTTAAGAGGAGCATCAAAGTAATTTTGTTGGAGGATTATCATGAGTGAAAAAATCAAAGTTTATTCATTGCCAGACAGAATCTGGCATTGGGTTCACGGTATCTCCATCTTTTTACTGGTTATAACTTCACTCGTCGTGCATATGCCGGACAAATTCCATTTTATGTCGTACAGAGCGGCTGTTAAGGCTCATACTGTTTTTGGATTCATCGTGATTTTTGACTACTTTTTCTGGCTACTCCACATGTTCCTCTACGGTTACATCAGGCACTACACTGTGAATTCTGAAGATATAGAGGGGATTAAAGCGCAGATAAGGTACTACACTTATGGAATTTTCAAAGGAGAGAAAAATCCTTTCACTCCAACAGAGGAGAAGAGACTGAACCCGCTTCAGAGAATTTCTTATCTTGGCCTGATGTTTATACTACTCCCTATCCAGATCATCACCGGATTCCTCCTCTGGAGTCCAATAAAGAATTCAGGTATAATTGATTCTCTCGGAGGACTACGCACGATTGCTGCTATCCATTCGTTCTTTGCCTATGTATTCATAGCGTTTTTAATTGGTCACCTCTATCTCGCAACAACGGGAGTTACGGTTTTTGCTGATTACAAGGCAATGATTACGGGCTGGGCAGAAGAGGAATGAATTGAATTAATACAGGGGCGCGCGTACGCGCGCCCCTGTATCCCTCCATCATTGAAAAACCCCCTTAAAAAGAGTATATTAAAGGCTAAAAATTAGGACCTTGCTTTCTTGACATAAATTTTTTTGATAGGTATAATTTCCAATGGAGGATTTGAAATATGGCTAAGAAAAGGCTGACAAAACAGGAATTGAGGCGAGATCCAGTAAGGGACTTCCTACAAAAAACATTCTTCTGGCTTTTAGAGAAGAAAGATCAGGTGCTTCTTGTTAGCGCAATTGTTATCGTGGTTTTGCTCGTAATAGGATACTCACATAGCTCACATAACAGAAAGAATCCTGATGCAGAGTTGAAGTACCTGAGAGCTGTCACACTTTTTGCCAGTAAGGATACAACCGGATCATACCTTACACAGTTCAAGGAACTTGCCACGGATTACAAAAGCACAATTTATGGTAAAAAAGCCCTCTATTATCTTGGAGTTTATTATTTAGACAACTTCAACAGCGATTCTGCCCAATATTATTTTGAGCAATTTTTAAAATCGAAGGTAAATGATAAATTCCTGATTGCGGCAGCCCACGCCGGTCTTGGTGCTGTTTATGAGAACAAAGGGCTGTTTGAAGATGCCTACAAAGAATACATGGAGGCTTACAGAAACGCATTAACCAACACGTACAAAGGCCTCTATTTCTATAAAGCTGCAAAGTGTAAGGAACTCGAAGGTGATTACGATACTGCTTTGAAAATGTTCAAAGAATTTAAAGAAAAATTCAGTAACCATTCACTTTCCTTTGATGCCTCACAGGAAATTGCGTTTATAAAAGGATTAAAGGAGGCGAAAAGAGGATGAGAGTAACGGGGGTGATTAACTCGTGTTCATAAACGATAGATTTACAGAAAGGGCAAAGAGAGTTCTCTATCTTGCAAGAGAAGAGGCGATTCGGTTAATGCACAATTACATTGGGACCGAGCATATTCTGCTTGGCCTTTCCCGAATTGGAGAGGGTGTCGCTGCAATGGTTCTTACAAACCTGGGGCTTGACCTTTCTGAGCTCAGGAAGGCTGTAGAAGATGCTGTCCCACCCGGGAGGGGTGCCATTACAATGGGAGAAATTCCCCTTAATGCAAGTGCAAGGCGTGCAATGAACTTTGCCTTTGAAGAAGCCAAAAAGCTTGGTCACAATTACATCGGAACCGAGCATATTTTACTTGGAATTTTAAGAGAGAGAAAGGGAATTGCAGCTCAATTGCTCCTGAATCTTGGGGTTGACCTGGAACTGGTAAGAGAAGAGACCCTGAGATTGCTTGGAAAGGGCGAGAGTTCTCCCTCCGGAAGAAGACACGGAAGATCTACAAGAACACTGGAAAACTTCTCTACTGACCTGACCCAGCTTGCAAGAGAGAAAAAGCTTGACCCGGTAATCGGACGCGAAAAGGAAATTGAAAGGGTTATCCAGATTTTATCGAGGAGAAAGAAAAATAACCCTGTTTTAATCGGTGAGCCTGGGGTTGGTAAAACTGCGATCGTTGAAGGACTTGCTCAGAGAATTGTTGAAGGGAAGGTTCCAGACGCGCTTCTTGACAAGAGAATTCTTGCACTTGATCTTGCCGCTGTGGTAGCGGGCACAAAGTACAGAGGTCAATTTGAAGAGAGGCTCAAGGCCATTGTGAACGAGGCTGCTGAGGCCCCCGATGTAATTCTATTTATCGACGAGTTACATACAGTCATAGGCGCAGGAGCTGCTGAGGGCGCAATTGACGCTTCTAACATGCTGAAACCAGCCCTTGCAAGAGGTCAGATTCAGGTCATTGGTGCTACAACACTTGAGGAGTACCGTAAATATATCGAAAAAGACGGTGCTCTTGAAAGAAGATTCCAGCCTGTTATAGTTGAACCACCAACAATTAATGAAACCATAGATATTCTTAAAGGATTAAAAGAAAAGTACGAGTCTTTCCACGGTGTAAAATATACAAATGAGGCCCTTGAGGCAGCTGCCAAACTTGCAGACAGATACATTACGGACAGATATTTACCGGATAAAGCCATTGACGTACTGGATGAAGCCGGCGCGAAGGTTAAACTTTCGTCCAAGGCCTCGGATGAAATTCTCGATCGGTTAAAGAATGAGCTTGAGGAAACGAAGACTCAGAAGGAGCGTGCCATAGACAACCAGGAATTCGAAAAAGCCGCCAAACTGCGAGATAAAGAGAAAGAGCTCGAAAAGAAGATTGCTGAGAGGAAACGGATGCTGCAGAGTCTCGAAGATTACCAGACGGTAACTGTCGAACACGTGGCTGAGGTTGTCTCAAGGTGGACCGGAATTCCATTGTCCAGACTGGCTCAGACTGAGCAGCTGCGA
>JALSOD010000008.1 GCA_026986655.1 Caldifarciminota bacterium
TGCATACCCAACTGTTTCTTCTACAAGCATCTCTCACCTCCATCAGGGTTTAGTATTATTCTAATATGATTGCAACTTTATTGTTTGGAGCTTCTACATTCTTTCTGACGAGGTTTTTTTATACCTATTATGTAAAGCAAACGCATGATGAGAACGCATACGCTAACCTTGCCCTGGCCATAGCCTTAGGGTCCTTTGCGGTTATATTCAAAGCAAGCCAAGACAACGAGAAAGAATCAGAGACAACACCAACACAATATGGAGGAATAATTCTCAATCCCAGCGAAGTAGAAGCAACATGTCACTGTGAACCCATTTGTAGAATCGCATGTTTCGGTAGGGGAGCAATTGGTGCTTTAAGCAAGGAACAGATTAAGAAATATTGTCCCTATAAGTATAAACAGCTGAAACAATTGCTCGAAAAAAGGGGAGTTAATTTGGAAGAAACGCCGAAGTTGGAACTTCCTCAAGGTATAAAACAATAAACCCCTGTTCTTGTTCTATTTCTCTTGCCTCCTCGCTAAGAAGATAGTCTTTAACCTTTGTAGGAAGCTCCTCTAAACTCATCACTTGGTAGTTTTTTATATCTTTCATTTCATTCAGGGGGCGGTTTATTTCCGTCCCCAAAACATTCAGGAGTGGGTCTGGTAACACGGAAAACAGAGGAAGGTCTGTTTTGATAATCAAGCAAACTTTTGTGTAGTGTTTATTATCCTTAGTTGGTCTCACACCACATATTTTGTAAATCATAAAGCTTGATTATAAAAAGAAAAGAAGATTACACAAGTTTACACAAGTGGGTCGGGGGAGGCTATCCAGATGGTTATGTTAAAATTGGGTTTAATATTCGGGTCAATTGAGGAAGTATTCTTAAACCCTAAAAAATCATCTGCAAAGAGAAGTTTCTTTAGGTATTGAGTTGAAAAGGTAACTACCGACTTTGCAGGAATATAAACCCCACCAACAAGCTGTTTATTATTGTTTTGGTCTGTTACCACTTTACCTATTTCGACATCTCCCTCGAATACTATAAGAATTTGGTAGTTTTTACCATCTTTAATTGCATCAGGCAAGGTGAAAATTTCTTTTAAGGTGTGAACATTATCATCATTATTGTATTGTTTTGTATCTATATAGTTGAAAGAGTTGACCTTTTGAAAATTGACACCACTATAAGACCTTATATCCATAATCTACCCCCCTACCTTTGAAATAAAAGCATACCGAGCAACAATCCTGCTCCTAATCCAAATAAAAACTCCTTCTTTTTTACCATTTCCATAATTTGGTTTATTCCTCCATACTCTTCAACTTCGTATCCGTACGCTCCCGCCATGTGGGAGTGTTGCAGCATTTTCTTAGGTTTTGGGATTGCGATACAGTCTTTGCACTCTTTTGTTTTTTCATTACATTCCTTGCAGGTATAGATTATGTTGTCGGAACCTAAGCAGAAAGCTTTTCCTTCTTCAACCAAAACATCTTTGCATATCATCTGTTCTCCTCCTCTTCTTTCATTTTATAATAGCGTTTTCTGGCATCTTGTAAAATAAAGACAGTGGCAGCTATAACTGCTGCAATTAGAATCCATTTTCCTATTTCTCCTCCCCTCCGAACAATAATAGTTGCTCCTTGCTGCAGTTTAGGGGGTGGGGTCTGCTGTTTCGGTTTTTGAGATGCGGTCTGCTGTTGCGGTCTTGGAGGTGGCGTTTGCTGTTGCGGAGGAGAAACTCCTAAACAAGCGTAAAATTCTGGAGTTCCCTTCTTGAACATTTGCTTACAAGCGTTTATCTTTGCCCATACTTGCAAGTATGACAACCCAGATGCGAGTAGCTGTTGTATTATTTGTTGCATATCAAGTTGTTTTTGTTGTACCGACATTTTCTACCTCCTTATTTTTATTTAAAAGATTTTGCAAAACTTTAATGCCCGCCAGAGATGCGACAACAGACGCTGTCAGTAGCGATAGCTTTGCAAAATCGAGTGTTAAATTTTTGTATGTGCATACTTCTTTAGCTATAGTTGGATTAAGCTTTTTCTTTTCAACAAGGGTTTTTACGCATATATCGTAAGCTTTCTTTGCTTCAAGTTCGTACACATTGCAACTTTTTCTTGCAACCCAAAAACCCAGTCCTGTACCTATAGCACTGCCAAGCAGCACCAGCAAAACCAAAGGCATTATTTGTCCCCCACAAGGTAAAATAACCCCATCACTGTTATCAGCAAGGAAATACCAACTACTGCCTTAGCCAGGTTAGGGGTTTCAAATCTGCACTTTTTGACTTCCGCGTAAGTTGATACACAGTTTGCATATTCAGCCTGTAGTTGTAATTCTTTATCCGTTAACTCATCAATAGTTTTAACTACAACCGCTAATCCACCGAAAGGGAGTATAGCCCCAACCATTATTTAGCTCCCTTTTGCTGGGGTTCCTTCCTGTGGTGTAAATACCAACAGAAAGCCAAACCAGCTACAAGGAGAAGGGGACACCATCCAGGTCCATGGCCAAAAAAGCCATAATTCCCTCGATAGGTATATCCACTACCCTCATACTCTAACGGAAGAGCTACCCCCTTGATAGGGGTATACTCGCATTGATTGCTTCTCATAATAATTTAGTTTAAATGCAAATATACGACATCTCTACCTGCCTTAAAAAACTCCTGCAAATCGCTAAGCACTGCCTATCTGCTGACAAATTTAGCATTTTGGAAAGGAGATTGTTAGTAAAGTCACAATTAACACAACGGACTTATTTAGAAGTTCTTGCCAGGCTGTGTGAGAATTCCGCTTTAGGAGATAGCGAAATATTTAACAATGTAGCTAAGGAGTTAATTTTCAGTTACAACAATATCAACACAAGGAGGACTTACTACTACGCAGTGAAATTTATCGCTTCGATTCTGGGTTATGAACTCGACATTTTTAGCGAAGAGTTAAAGTTTAAAGCGGAAGAGTCAATGAAAACAGGTAATACCTTTACCTTAAACGAGGTTGAAAGGTTTATCGATGCAACTTTAGAAATCCTAAAAAAGGGTGAACCTATTGAGATATTTTCATATGAAATTTATCCTGAAGAGTTTTTGAAACTAATTCTTCTTACGACCCTGTACGGGGTCCGCCGAGGGGAAGTCTATATTGCCTCCTCCAAAGATGTGTCGTTTGATGAGCAAACAATCTTTATTAGGTCGTTAAAAAAATCAGTGCAAAGGAAACACTTTATACCTACAGACTTGGTAGACCTCTTTAGGATTGCATTTAAAACTGATAGAAAGCCTCCCGACGCAAGGTATCTAAACGATATGTTTATTTATCTGCACGCAAAAGCGGAGGTAAAGCGGGTTAAAAGGAGGAATATACACTCTATTAGAAAAACGGTTGCCTCTCAATTGTTAATGCAGGGCCACAACCCCGTTTTTGTTAACGATTTTCTCCGCTGGAGGGGAGGCGGAACCATGCTGTCTTTTTACGCAAATATGGACCCAATTTATATAGATGTTGAGATATTTAAGAAGCACCCACTGTTGGAAATATGGAAGGAAAAGGTAAACAAAGAATAGGTTAGTTATTATCCTTTAACTCCCCTGATGTTTACATTAGCCAAAGCAGTTCTTACAGCCTCCGCAGTTATGCCAGCCAATTTGTTCTTGACATCTTGGGGTAGTTCATAAGAACTAAGCTGTTTAGCAAACTGTTCCGCAAATATGGGGATATTGTCTTGCCACATTTTTTGGATTTTATGGGCAATGCTTAAAATTTTATCAACATTTTCAGGGGATACAGACTGCCTAATACCCTCCTCATCGAAAAGCTCAACAGGTATTACAAGTGCGTTTTTAACAGCAGTATCAATATCCATACCAGCCATTACATAGTGTACAATTCTCCTACCGTTCATTTTTGCGGTATCAGGCTTGTTCATATCAATAAATCTGTGTTGTGCTACATATTCGATAGTCATATCTCCTTTATTTTGGAGAGCATACCAGAATCCGAATTTGCCAGCATAGCCCAGGTTGGACATTGCATTTTCTTTAAGGCATTTGAAGAATTCCCTTCCTCTTTTACCAATACAATGAGAGGCGATGCCCTTGGCGGCCATCTCAGCTCTAATAGGTTTCAATACCTGCAAACCAGCCTCGGACCACTTAGGGGTACCTGCCCTACGGATACCAAAAATACCTTGGCTGGGTTTTATAAAAATCTTCCCCAACTGGAGCTGGTGTATATCTTTTTTAGGCCCCTGTCTCCTTGCTCTTTGGTAGGTTATTGCCATCTCTTAACCTCCTTCATACTTTCTTTACAGTTTATTTTAAGCACAAAGGTAATCGGTCGGCAACTGATTCGAAGCTATACCATCGAGAAGCTTATATAGGTCTTCAACTTTATCCCATTCTTGGACAAGAATACCGTCCATTACTTCCCCTTGCAAAAGAGCGGCATAAACCTTGTCTATACTATCGTCAACACTAAGTTTATAAAAAATCACCTTTTGGGGTTTGATTGTGCCAATAAGGCTCTTTAATGCCTTTGCTATATCTACAGGATTTAAAACCTCGTCGCATTTTATTACAACATACATAATTTTGTCGCGTACAAAATATTTAAATCCTTCCATAACAATTTATTCTAATGCAAATAAGGAAAGGAAAGAAAATTTTTAGTGAGGCTTCATAGAAAGGGTTTTATACTTGTCTATTTCAAGCAGCCAATTTTTTATTTTCTTCTTACACTCTTCATATCCCTCACACCTATCAACTATCTTACCTCGTATAACAAGAATCCCCGTGGGGTATTTAGTAATTTTAAACAACTTAAGATAGCTTGGACACTCCCCAGGTTGGATTTCGTATAAGTTGTTCAAGCCTTCTTGTAATAGAGTAGCCTCTATTTCATTTTCAATACCGAGCTGGTCTTCCCAAACGAACTTCTGAAGCTCAATACAGTGTTCACAATCTGGGAGTAGGAACAACAATACGCTACCTTTATTCTTATTGAAAATATCAATATAAAACTTAACACATTGCGGGTTGTCTTCTTTCAACAGCTCTTCAGGAAGATTTGTTGTTTGGGTTGCGACGGGCTCACATTTCTTTACAGAGACAATAGGCACCCACTTTATGAGTAAAGAGTCTTTCACCTCCTCAAAAACAGGCACCAGCCCCTCGGAGGTAAAAGCATTCGTAATCTCCTCTAACGCTGTGCGAGGAATGGTTGTTGCGGGATATATAAAGATAGCAGGGTATCCCTTATCGCAAATAGAGGCAGAAAGTTTTTTGAAATAAAGAATTTTGGAAAGGCGGGACGCAAGTTTTTTTAATTTTTTCTCGAGCATACCTTATGAAGTATAATCAGCAGAAGCTCTCCTTGTTGAGGATTTGTACTTCCGCATCTGTTACAGGCCTATTTAAAATCCTGAACTGGTCAATTAATAGATGGGTTCCTGTTCTGTATCCGCCAGACCACAAACCAATCCTGTATGGGTCTTGTTTGAGGATTTGAGGCACATTATTATCACTAAAAACCAACTTGCGGTCCAGGTAAACCTTAAGAGTTGAACCATCCTTAACAACTATCCAGTGATGCCACTGGTTCCAGGTATCTCCAATTAAACTATGGTTTTCCCCTACATAACCCCAATATGTGTAACTACTG
>JALSOD010000009.1 GCA_026986655.1 Caldifarciminota bacterium
ATAAGGATTTTTCACAATCCTCTTCTCAATCACTTCATTCTGGTGAACGCGCACAAGCACAAAATAATTCGCTGTACCAAGCTGATCCGAAATTGATTCATCATCCTTTAAGGGAATAGCAATGATGTACTCATCTGACTCAGCCGGTTCGTAATGAATTAGTACCTCGTCTACATTGGGAATTTCCTCCTTGATTCTTGATTCAAGTTCCTCTGAAATTCTATGAGCAGATTTTAGATCTCTCACACTGATTTCAATTACAGCTTCTATAAATCTGTATCGGCCAGAATTTCTGCCAATCAATCGCTTTATCTTTTTCACCCTGGGGTCACTCGAGAGGATTTCTTTTACATGCATCAGAATATCTGGTTCCACAGAAGCATCCAGTAGGACTTTGAGAGAGTCAATTAATGGTTCAAATGCACTTCTGAAGATAAAGAAAGCCACTACTATTGCCGCATATTTGTCTACATTGGCCATAATACCGGCAAAAACCACGATGGAGGAGAGAGCATCACTTTTGGAATGATGGCCATCTGCTATCAGGCTTGGGGAATTGTACTTTCTCCCAACCCCAAGCTTGTACTGTGCGAGGAGAAAACTGACCAATGCAGAGATTGCTGCTACGAGTGCCGCAGTTAAGCGATTCTCAACCGCATGGTTACCCTTAAAGACGGATTCTTTGACAATTTCATAACCGGTGTAAAGAATAGCAAAGGCAACGAACAGAGAGATGAGGTTTTCCAGTTTGTAAAGACCAAATGGAAAAGTTTTTGTTTTTCTTTTTGAAAATGTTATACCAATCAGCACAAGGATAGAGGTGAAACTATCGGAAAATGAGTGAATAGCATCTGCGAATATGGCAATACTCCCCGAAAATTTGTAAGTTAAAAATTTGAATACGAATAATAAGAGGGTGACAACAACCGATACTACTTCAACTTTTTGTGTTTGATCCATTTACAAATTTTAAATCAAGACCAACGATAATTAAATTGAACGACACAGGGTTAGGAACACTGATAAGAGATCTTTAAAAGGAAAAGTGGTGGGCGGAGGAGGACTCGAACCTCCGACCTCTGGTATGTGAGACCAGCGTTCTCGCCACCTGAACTATCCGCCCACACGTGGTTAAAAATATTAACGGCCACCCTATCAATTTTCAAGCTAAAGCTGCTCGGAAAATTTTTATAATAAAACTGCACTTAATCAAGAGGATTTAGATAATCCCCGTGATTCCCCTTCGAGAGAAGGTGGATTCTGGCCTCAGACACCACTTTTTGACAAAAAGTTGCGGGGCATTTTTACTTTTCCCATATTTTTTAACACTCTTGTTTTCAAGTGACGAATTTTGTTTAATCCAGTGCTTGTAGATTGTTGAAAGACCGTATCATGCAACGGAAAATTTTCCATGATGAGAGTCATCAGGATCTCTGGTGGATTCTTTCAAACGAACACTTATATTGTAGTGGAGGGAGAATCGTGCATTATTGTTGACCCTGGTGAGGAGGTCGAGAAAATTATACAGGCAGTAAAAGAGCTTCGATGCACTTCCTTTAAAATTATCTGTACCCATGCGCATTTTGACCACATTCTCGGTGTCAATCCAATTAAAAGGGAGTTTGGAACAACATTTTTGATTCATCCTGAAGAGTTGCCAATTCTGCGTGGACAGAAGGAATTTGTAAAAACTTTCTGGGGATTGGACATCGAGGATATCCCAAATTTTGCTGACGGTTTTGTAGATGAAGGGGATGAAATTGGGAATTTGAAGGTGATCCATACACCAGGTCATTCTCCAGGGTCAATAACACTATTAGGTGATTCATTTGCAATTGTTGGGGACCTGCTTTTTAGAGAATCCGTGGGTAGGACAGATCTGCCAGGTGGGGACAGTACTACGCTCCTGAAATCTATCCACAGGATTATTCAACTTCCTGATGACACCATTTTGTATCCAGGTCATGGTCCTGAGACAACAGTGGGTTATGAGAAAAAGCACAATCCCATTATTCTGGGGTTAAATCACAGAATTTGAATCTTCCACTCGAGTGGAATTTTCCAGTTCTAAGTTTCACCTGCTTTCTGAAAATAGGACCATCGTATACAAACGTATGAAATTCTCCGTTTTCCCCCATTGGGTCAACCGAATCGGGCAGGGAATGTATGAAATCATCGTTAAATTCTCTGCACAAAAACTCTCCTGACAATTTTTCAAGGTCAACCACAACTGTGACGGCGCGGAAACCACTTGATATAAATTCATCTGCAAGCTTGAGACTGTCCATCTTCCACAGGGGGAAAATGGGACGTAATTCCAATTCTTTTAACAGATTTTCCCTGAACAATCTTATATCCTCGAGGAAAATGTCCCCAAAAACGACAGCCTCAATCCCGTGACGTTCCATAGCCTCCTTTAAGGTGTCCAAAGTGCTTTTTATGTAGATTTCATTTGATGCCTGGGCCGGAATGTAGGATTTAAAAATCTTTAGACCGAGGGAGGCAGCCTGTTCCTCAACCAGTTTTTCTCTTACTCCGTGCATGGACACACGGTTAAAATCTTTTGTAATGGTCACCAGCATACCTTCTATCTCAATGTCAGGATATTCGTTTAGCACCTTGTATAGGGCCAGTATACTGTCCTTTCCTCCACCAGATTGAAGCAGAGCCTTCATACTTAGATTTTAAACTCTATTCCCCAATTTCTCATCATTTTTAAATATCGGATATGGCTGAAATTTTACAACCGGTAGAAAAGTTGGAGAACCAGTCTGAATACCAAGCCTGAGCGAGTCAACTGAGACAAATTTTAATTTTGAACTTGCTTTAAAAAGTAATATTTATTACAATGTAACTCGAATTTCTATCTATATTTACACTTATTAAAAAGTAAACTATTGACATTTATTCTAATTCCAATTAAAATAAATTCACTATGAAGGAAGAAAAATTTTGTGATGAGTCATACGTTGTGGAGCCATTGGAGGAGTTTTTTAGTGCTCTCTCCTCAGTCAAAAGGTTGCAGGTGGTTTATCTCCTTCGTACGGGTGAAAAGAGTGTCAAAGAGTTGATGTCCTGTATGAATATAGACCAGTCGTCTCTGTCCCGACACCTCAATATATTGAAAAAGGCGGGGATTTTAAAGGTAAGAAGGGAAGGGACGCTCACATACTACAGGCTATCTGATCCAAGGGTTGTGGATATCATCCAGACCGGCCTGAAGATAGTGATCAAGATTAAAGAAGAAGAGATGACGCGACTCACCTCTCTACAGTAAGGGCTCTATATAGAGTCTGCCATCCTGTAGCACAAGGTTGACATGGAACACTTTTGCGAATAGAGAGGGCGAGAAAATTTCCTTTGTATCCCCGGCTTTTACTATTTGGCCGTCAGAAACAACGAGGATTTTCTGTCCATAACGGTAAGCGAGGTCAAACTCATGAAGAATCGCGATTATGGTTTTCCCTTCCCTGTTGAGCTGACTCAGTAGCTCCATAATTTCAAATCTATGCTCGTAGTCAAGATGAGAGGTTGGTTCATCAAGTAAGATGTAATCTGTTCCTTGGGCTATTACCCTTGCAATCCTCACACGCTGAAGTTCACCAGAAGATAATTCTCCTATTCTCCTATCTCGAAGATAGAGTGTTTTTGTCTTGGAAAGTGCCTCCTCAACTATGGATAAATCCTCTTTCCTTAGAGGTTCCAGGGGTTTTAGATAGATGTGTCTTCCAAGAGAGACATATTCTCTCACAGTCATACTCTTTTCAGCGAAATCAGTTTGAAGGAGGATAGCAAGTTTCCTGGCGATTTCCTTGATATTCAATTCTCTTATGTCCCGGCCATCTACTCTTACATTACCCGAGAGAATAAAGGTTCTTTTCAAAAGTGTCCTCAGGATGGTTGTTTTCCCCGCTCCATTTGGCCCAATAACGCTCCAGAATTCACCCTTCTCAACCTTCCAGGAAAAATTCTTTATGACTTTCCTGTGTTCACCGTATGAGACTGAAATTTCTCTAAATTCAAGTGCCATTTTTGTTCAAAATATAAAAGAAAAACGGTACTCCTATGAGAGAAGTTAAAACTCCGATGGGAAATTCGATAGGGAAGAGATACCTCGACGACATATCTGCAAGTAGTAAAAGTATAATTCCGACGAGTATTGAAACGCTGAAGATGTCGAAGTGTCTTCTCGCACCCAACAACCTGGCAATGTGAGGTGATATCAGACCGATAAAACCAATTGCACCGACGATGGAGATGATGATTCCAGTTGAAATTGAACTCAGAACAAATGTTAGTTTCCTCATAAAATCAACGTTTACACCTATGGAGTATGCTTCTTCTTCGCCGAGAGAGAGGACATCAAAACTCCTGTTAAATAAGAAATAGACAATTGCACAGACAACAACGATGAAGAGCCCCAAAATTATAAATTCCAGCTCTCTCCCTGTTACAATTATTCCAAATGATCCCCATAATAGATAGAGAATTTTTTCAATGCCTTCTCTTTTCAATGTCAGGACGAGTAAAACTGTACTGTAGCTGAAAAAGTTGAAGATTACACCCCCGAGGAGGAGCTTTTTTAAGTCCATGAAACCCCTCTGTGTTGAAAACCAGTAAATTATCACAGTTGTGAGAATAGCCCCCAGGAAGGCAAAGAAAGAGAGAATTAAAAAATTACTGTATCCGAGTAGAATAGCCACTGAGTAACCTAAAAGTGCACCACCTGAGATTCCTACAAGGTAAGGCTCCGCAAGTGGATTCAGGAAAATTGTCTGAAGAGCAGTTCCGTTGGATGAAAGTGAAATTCCTGTCACGATCCCCAATACATATCTTGTCAATCTAAGATCAAAGATTTCCCTGATTTTGTAACTTTTATCAACAGAGAAGAATAGGATCGAGATGACAAAAAAAGTAATAAGGAGAAAAATGTATATCCTTGCTCTCTTCAATCCCTGCACTTTTTCTCGATTAGATCGTACAAACCCGCTATCATCTCTCCGAGTAAACCCACAGTAAAAATAATTAGTCCGGCAAGGATAAGGAACATGGTCAAGTAGATTAGAGGACGGTAACCGTGGTGCTTAAACACCCTGAGATAAATGGCAAAAAGGCCAACAAGTACGCCAAGGACAGTTGAGATTGTTCCGATCGAGCCGAAGAAAAGCATGGGTTTTCTCATGAACGATATCTGGAATTTGACGGCAAGGAGGTCAAAAACTCCAATAATGACCCTCTTCATCCCTTTGTATTTTGATTCACCACCTGTACGTGGATATAGGGTTACCTCGACCTCAGCAAGTCTATATCCTTTGTAAAACGCAAGTGGAACAATGTATCTGTGCCAATCCTTTCTCAAAGGGATATTTTCTATAATCTCCTTTTTGAAAGCCTTGATGGAATTCATATCAGATACGGGGAGACCAAAAAGTAATTGTGAGAGTTTGTTGTAAACCTTTGAAACAAACGCCTTTTCGTACTTACCTTTCTTCTTACCTGTCACGAGATCATATCCACTTTCTATCATGTAGGAGATCATCTTCTCTACATCATCAAGGTGGAATTGAAGATCAGCCGGGAAGAATACCAGTATTTTACCACGTGCATAGCGTGCCCCTGTCTCCAGAGCTGCGGTGACTCCAA
>JALSOD010000010.1 GCA_026986655.1 Caldifarciminota bacterium
CTTTTTACCGGTTAATACTGAATTTTAAGGACTTTCCAGTTTTTACCTTTTTTGATTTTAGCTTTAAGGAGATAATACTTTCTTTCAAAGACTTTTTTGCCAAATTTACCTGAATACGGGTTTATTTGTTCAAACTTTGCTGTTTTACTTAGATCTTTTACTGGATAAACAATATATGAATCTTTAGAAACTACTTCAACAAATTCTTTATCAGTTATCGCCTTAATCGCATTTTCTGAAGGTTTTTCTGTCTTCTCTATGTGTTTAATGTAGACTATTGAGTCTCCTGAGCCAATATATCTAAACATGTTTAGATATTTAATTATAGCATCTATATTTTTACCTATATTTTCACAACCAAAGAATAAGATTATATCATCTGAAAAGAATACGTATTCTCTGACTCCGAATGTTCTTTCAAAAGTTTCGAACTCTGTTGGATTTTTCTTTTTCTTTAGTCGTCTAATCAGAACGGAATTAATTGCAATTTGTTTGGGTGGTATAATCCGTATGTCGGCATCCCGCACGGCATAAAATACACGCTCACCTTCCGCAACATTACCAGTAGCCCTTATAGCTGTTGCTACCACTGCAAGCTTTATCGATGATGGAGACGGCAATGGGACGCTTAAAGCGTATTGTGATGAGTAGTCTGGTATGCGGTATGAAAAAAATGATGGAAAATGCAACGTCAATTTTGCCCACTGCATTGCTGGTCACCTAAATCAATTTTGTATGGTTTTTTGTTAATCAGCTCGTTTATCTTCTCTGTGAAGTCTGCAATATCCTTAAACTCAACAACTTTTAATGATGTTTCGTTTTCTTCTTCATCTTTCTCAGACACTAAATTTTTAGCTATAGTTTTTATTTCGTCTATGTAGTTGTCTTTGAGAGGTGTAATTACGGGAACTGGTATCGGTTTTGTTGAGTAAACTATTATTCCACTGAAGTCTTCGACGTGAGGCAATCGTGTGGTAGTCATTGCTCCCTCTGGACGAGTAAACAGAAGCTGATACGCCTTCAATACGAGTTTATATCTTCTTTTTCTAACGTCATCATTTACATCATATGTATACCTGTTTTGCCTTGCTTCATTTAGTCCAATTCTCCATGGCTGAAATACTGAGATTATTGCATATACTCCAGAGCGGGTTGGACGATGGTAAACCATCTGTGTTGAAACTCCAGTTTCCTCCTCACTTTCTTGGTTTTCGCTCTCTTTACTCTTCTTCTCACCAAGAGCATGTCTTGCATGGGTGTGTATATCCCTATAGACCTCAGGTATCCCAAAAGCCCATCCAAATTCTATTGTTGACTTTCTTGAGGTAGTGGGTTTTTCAATAAGAAAACCGTGGACATCACACATATCGCATGTTTGTAAAGCCTGTGTTAGCACATTTTCAACATCTTTGGCTTTAACCTTTCCTGTTTTTATTGCAAAGTTAAATTTCTCTGGATTCAACACTCTACAGGCAGCGCACAGATTATTTTTATCACTTAAGATCCACATAATTTCAGTGTGAATATGCTTCAGCATCTCTCCAGAAATCCCATCAGTCGTTACAGCCTTCTTTGTGTTCGGATCGATAATCCTGACGCTTCTCGGCTCTGTAACGTTTCCAACAGTTCCTTCATTGTTTAGGCTATGCAGTTGCCACACGGCTCTTCCCAAAATGGCTATTTCATAGACACATTCATTCTCGCTCATTTAACTCACCTCCTGAGATTCGGATTCTTCTCTCTCGCTTTTAACAAGAGCATAACTGATTAGTGCCGCTTTAATTGGCTTTACGCCATAATTATCAACAAGATTCATGAGACCCTCCAAATCTTTCTCATCAAGCCGTTTTAGGTTATGTCTTCTTGCGATTACTTCGTATCTTCTCAAAAACCTCTTAATTACCTCTACGAATTGATCCTTCGTTTCTACGTATTCCAGTTCAACTAAGGAGGCGTAGTCTGGAGACCACTTTTCTTTTCCGCCCTCTACTGGTGGTCTTAACATTTTTCTCAACGCCGCTCCGAAATTCTTAATGGATTCACATCCAAAAATATCCCCGAGCTTAAACTCCGACAACATTCACCACCTCCTCTAAGGCTTTTCTTTCATAACTTCCAAATTTTATTCGATTTTTATCGAGCTCATTTCTTAAATGGAGTCTGATGTATCTCTCATAATTTGACAAAGTGGGATTTGCTATGAATTCCGCTAAAGCAACTGACAAATCTTCGTATCCCTTTCTGAAAGCCGTTCGCTCAAAAATACTTTTCCACTTATTCAGTAAGTTTTTTGCTTCATTGGATTCCGCTATCCGATGTAGAAAATCAAGAGGAAAGATTCCTCCTGTCAAGGGTTTCCATTGATTTCCCGTTTTTGTCATTACACCATACTTCAAAGAGCTAAATTTCGGAGCAAACTTACCTCCTTTTTTCACATCAAGCTCCTCTAAAACTAAATTTACAGCTATTTGAGCAATTGTTGAGAACCATCCTGCATTGTGAAATCCCTTGACAGCATCATTTATTCTCTTTCTAATTTCCAATAAATGGAGAATCTTAGTTTCGGTTGGTGTGGGTATAGCGAAGATTAGTTCCTTATTTGACATCTTCCAAACTGTTACATTTACATATCCCAATACAGATAAAACAAAATCTTCTATAGGAACTTTTATAGAAGATCCCTCGGAATACTGTTTTTTCAATAAAATTGTATCTCTAATTCCTTTCGTTGCAGCCAGATCCATGGATTGATAAAGAGTTTCTGATCCACTACCAACAACGGCAGGTGGATTAGGATACATTAAACTATTCAATATATTTTTAATGAGATTTAAGTCGTTCAAAACCTTTTCAACATTCTTTTTTGTATTTTCTCTACTCTTTCTTCCAATCGTTATCAGAGTTCTATCCCAAGCCTGTTCATCACCTAAAAATAGGTGAATTTGCTCAATCCTTTCGAAATCCAATTCTCTCTTGGATTCTATCAAATAAAACCCACCCATATCTGTTACAACGGCATCTCCGCTCAGTGCGTGCACGATAATACCCAATCCGTATGCTCTCGATACATCGAAAAATTCCCAACCGGTTTTAGGCAGAAAATATCGATTCATAACTTACACCTCCAGTGGCAAGCCTATCCGATATTCTTAACAATTTGGAGAGCAATCCATAGAGTCTGTAAGCTTCATTCTCGTCGACTAAGTTCAAATAAGTAAAGTTTAGTCTTCCAGCAGAGTCATTAATTTCGATCAACTCCGTTGGAACGTTCCAAACTTCGTTAACGAATTTGTCAAAATCTGGAATTAACCTATAATCTCTGTATTCTTTCGCCCACGGTGCGTGGTGATGGGCAATGGCCAAATAGAACGCTTTAAACACTCTTTCATCATCAAATACACTTTCCAAATAGGGTTGTAACGCTCTTGCTGAAACCGTAGCGTGTGGAGGCAAACCTCGGATATCGCTGTCCGAATGGGCTAAAGGTGTTTTTCCATCCCATCCCGCTCTCTCCTGCCAATAAACGTTTAATTTACCGAGATCGTGCAATGCAACGATGCATCTAACGTGTTCTACGAATTCTTTGAATTCATAACCGAAATATTCGGCAAATTTTTCAAGAACGTAACGATAGCGCGAAATTAAATATAAATCAAGAATGCGTAATGTTTTTTTGGCGTGATCAACCCAGTCCTCTCTTTCGAGTTTATACTCTTTTTGAATTTTACTTTGCTCATACCTTTCAACAGGCTCAAAGGACCTGATAGTGTTAGGAACAGACGCATCGAATACAAGCCCAATCTCAGGGGAATAACAAGCACCGCTTAAAACGTATAATTCAAATGGAACGATATCCTCACCATCTCTAACGAGTTCCAATGTATATCTGCTATCGTAATCTCCAATTATCGGATTTTCCATTAATTTGTATATTTTAATACCTAACTCTGCGAGTTTTTTGACTTTACCACTTAAAACCCGTGCATCAACTCTTATTTTCGGTAAAAACAAAACATCCTCCGGCTTAAGAAATTCTGGATTTTCGTGCAACGTAATATCGCATGATAATACCTCTCTTACGTTTTGTTCAACTCTCGCCTTACTTCCTTCGTAGACGGCACGAGAGAGTTCACCAAGTCTCGACCAGAAGTGTTCCGAATTCATGAAGAATTCAAAATAACTTGAAAGAATTCTATTGACAAGCTCGACTTCGGTTTGCCAATCTAAATTAAAATCGCCTCTACTTTCTATTTCGGAAATCGTAGCCTCAACAAGTTCCTTCGAATACGGAGCGTAAGGATTTCTAACATCTTTAGTAAGACCAAAAACATGGAATTCTCCATTTCCGCCCCATCTCGCACATCTTCCTGCCCTCTGTATTAAAGCGTCGATCGGAGCCACTTCCGATAAAATCACTGGCGACGAGATATCCATCCCTACCTCTACCACTTGAGTTGATATAAGTATACATTCTCCCTTACCATTCTTTCCAAAAATCTCCTCGATGATTTTCTCTTTTCTCGTCCTATCTTCTTCAAGATATCTGGAGTGCAAAAGAATTATAGGACAATCCACTTTATCCTTCAAATCGAGATAAAGTTTCTGTGCTCGTTCAACAGTGTTAACAACTATACCAAGCCTCCTGCAAGTTTCAACCTCCTTTATAATCGTATCAGCTGTTAATTCTTCATTAGTCCTATTTATGAGTTCGACTTTACGATTTTTTCTCGATTTGATTTCTGATTCTTTCTCTACATCTATAATCTCGACTTTACCTCCATTTTTCTCTAATCTTTCCTTGACACGTTCAATGAAAACATCTGGTAGTGTGGCAGACATTATAATTGAAGGAAAGTCAAGTTTTGCAGATTGCATGGCTATTGCTGCAGCCGTCTGAAGTCCTTTTTCTGGATGGAGTGTGTGTACTTCGTCAAAAACTGTTAAAGCTGATGCAACACCGCCAACAAATATGTTGCCCCATCTCTTGGGCATGCTCAATGGAACGCTCAGATACGCTCCAGCAGTTTGATCTATCGTTGTAACTACTATATCCTCTTCAAAAAGGCTACTTGTAGCCCTTTTACCGTGATGAACTGCCACTCTGAGCTTTTTAAATGAAGCGTATTTAATAGCTCTTTCACCAATACTTTCGACTAGAGTTCTTGTAGGTAACGAGTAAATTAACTGAGATGGCAAAATCTCATTAAGACTGTAAATAAATGGAATTAAAGCAACTTCCGTCTTTCCAGAACCCGTAGGAGCTCTAATAATAAGCGACTTACCTTCAAACAGACTTTCCATAGCTACCTTTTGATATTCGTATGGTCTGAAACCAGATATATTAAGAAAAGTTTTGAAATTCATACAACCTTCACCATCCCAAAACCCATTGAATTTCTCTCTCCAAACCCCGCCTTATACCCTATCTCCAACAACTCCCTACTACCCCTAGCGTCGAAGACCATCTCAACGCATCGATGGAAGGTGTTCTTTACTTTAATACGCTTAGGTTTAGTCCTGATAGGAGTTATTTCTAAATCGTACTCCTCCGGCTCTTTTTTAAATAAGCACAGATATTTATTTATTAGATTTAATTT
>JALSOD010000011.1 GCA_026986655.1 Caldifarciminota bacterium
AAAATGGGAGAAAAAGGGAATTGAAATTCTTGCCGAGTGTCCTGGTGGCATGTATCAGTTTGGTAATTTAAGACATGAAATCAAAGGACCAGACGACGTAAAGGGCCTCATTTGGGCAGTGTCAAGCAAGGCGCATGCCAAAGCTATTGAAGTCCTCGGAGGCTCACCTACATTCATGTCATCCGGACGTCTCTACACCGCATTCCAGAGAAAAACCATTGACGGTTGCCTGAGGCCCTATCTCACATACACAGGTCGTAAGCTTTACGAGGTTATGAAGTACCTGACAGTTGCAAATGTTGGGAACTACACCATTCTTTTGAGTTTTAACAAAAAGAGATTCGACTCTTTGCCAAAAGACATACAGAGCCTTTTGAGGAGCTCCGCGCAGAAATGGGCTGAATGGTCTTTCGAGGGCGTGAAGCAGACAAAGCGTGATGCATTAAAAATATTCAAAGAAAATGGTATGAAGGTACACGTTCTCGATGATACTGCGTTTAATGAGTTCAAGAAGAGACTCACATCTGTTTACAAATGGTGGGTCGCCCAGGTACCCGATGGACAAAAGTACATTGACTTCATTGAGAGCCATCATCTGAAAAGGTAAGCCCGGGATATAACAATTTACAAAATCGGCTCTAAAATGAAGAGATTAGTGGGTACTATTGACAAAATTAACGAGTTCATGGGGTATTTTACCGGACTCCTGATTTTTGTTCTCCTCGTTCTTGCCACCTGGGGTGTTTTTTCTCGCTACGTCTTGAGAAGACCAAGCCATATAGCCCTTGAAATAAGCGGTTATCTGATGGTGGCTCTCACCTTCTTCGGTTCAGGATACATTTTCTTGAAAAACAAACACGTCAGTGTTCAGGTCTTAACTTCCAGATTAAAGGGTAGAGCGAAAAGAGTTCACGATCTGACAGTAAATATCTTGCTTTTTCTCTTTACTCTGCTCGTAATTTACGAGGGAATAGGGTTCACTGTCCTCGCATATAAGGAACATTACAGGTCAACGAGTTTGCTCAACTTCCCCATGTGGATTGTTTATCTTTCCATTCCTGTAGGGTTGGTCTTCCTGCTGATCCAGATTGTCAGGAACATCATTGTTCTCTCAAAAGGAGAAGGATATGAGTAATGTTGTAATTTCGGTGATTGTCCTTGTCGTTTTCCTTGCTATTCTGTTTTACGGAGTTCCAGTATTTGCCTCACTTGGGATTGCGAGTGTTGTCGGGATAATCATCATGAATGGTGTTGGTGGGCTCACAGTGATCCCTGAAATCTTTTATGAAAAGATGGACAACTTCGTCCTCATAGCGATTCCCCTGTACATTCTGATGGGTGAAATACTCTTCCATACAGGAATAGGAAGTGACCTTTACCAAATGGCGAGCAGGTGGACCAACTGGCTGCCCGGTGGCCTCGCAATGGGAACCGTGGTTGCGAGTGCAGTTTTTGGTGCTATGTGTGGGGTCAGCGTTGCAGGAGCAGCCACAATAGGTGCATTTGCAATACCGGAAATGCTTAAAAGAGGTTATGACAAATCACTCGCTTCAGGATCTGTAGCAGCGGCTGGAGCCCTCGCACTTTTGATTCCACCAAGTATAGGATTCATTCTCTACGGAGCCATAGCCGATGAATCTGTGGGAAAACTATTCATCAGTGGAATTGTACCTGGAATCATCCTTGCTATCTTCATGATGATCTATATCTTCATCCTGGTGCTCTTCAAACCGGAAATGGCACCACGTCCAAAAGAGAAAATCACCTGGAAAATGAGATTCCAGAGTCTCGGCCGTGCATGGACAGCACTGTTCCTCATAATTCTTGTTCTCGGAAGCATTTACACTGGAATTGCGACCCCAACCGAATCTGCGGCCATCGGTGCAGTAGGCGCCTATTTCCTCGCCATCTTTGTTTATAGGTCCATGAACTGGAAGGTTTTCTGGGAGATTTTACTTTCCACAATGAAGACCTCAGGGATGATTCTTCTGATCTTCGTGAACGCTATGCTGTTTGGCTATGTTTTAACACGTTTGCAGTTACCACAGCAGCTTGCCGAGTATGTTGCGAACGCTCACATGTCAAAATACATGGTTATTACTGCGGTGGTTGCCCTTCTGATCTTCCTTGGAATGTTTATCGACGGTGCATCCGTTATCCTGATTTCAACTCCAATACTTCTCCCTACGATCCAGATCTTTGGTTACGATAAAATCTGGTTCGGCGTAATCATGATGATCACCATTGAGATGGCCGTTATCACTCCACCGGTCGGGTTGAATCTCTACGTTATCAAGAGCATAGCACCGGAGGCAGTAACACTGAAGGACATAATTAGTGGGGCATTACCGTTTGTACTTGTGGAAATTGCCTCACTCATAGTTTTTGTAATATTCCCGAAGCTTGCTCTCTGGCTTCCGAGCAAGATGTAGAGAAAGTGATGGGGGGCGCCGGCTTCGCCGGCGCCCCCCATCTCATTAACCCGAATATAATCTATCTTCAAATCCCCCTCTCAACCAATCACCTCATCTCATGTCTCCCATTAACACCCCACGGCAAATTTCCCACCTTGTTGTCTAATAGCATAAACCATTCCCAATTCATGCGTTTCCCCTTGACATTAGGTGGTAAAAACGATATTGTTTTGACCTTATAAAAACCCTGGAGGGTCACTTATGGGTTCAATTGAAAGATTGATCGAACTCATCCAGGACATGGATGAGCAAGAATTGGAAATACTCATCAAATTTGCAGAAATTTTGAAAGAAGGAAGTGATGAGGAGAAACGTCTACTCCTCGACCTTGAGGGTTCCAGAGAATATGTCGACTGGAATCTCGTCAAGTGGAAAGATCGAAATGAACGATAAGGAAAGACTCTTCGAGCTTGCATCCCTTGCTGGAAAACTGGCATTAGACAAGAAAGGGGAGGATGTTATCATCCTTAAAATTGGTGAGGTATCCCCCTCGATTGCTGAATACTTCGTAATCGTCACTGGCCACACAAAGGAGCATCTTCAGGCCATATCAGACTATATCGATGAGCATTTATCCGAAGAATTGAAACTCCATCACGTGGAGGGATACGAGACGGGCAGGTGGGTACTACTTGATTATCTCGACATCGTGATTCATATAATGACGAAGGAAGCAAGAGAATATTACAGTCTCGAATTCATCTGGGCAGACGCTCCAATTATTAAACCTGGAGAGGAAGATGAGCAAGATAAAGACGAAACTTAAAAATTTCATACAAGAATTCGTTAAGGAGAAATATGGCATCGATCATGAACCGATAATTAGTCCGGCGAGGGACGAAAAGTTCGGTGAATACAGTGTGACATCAGCCTTTTCCCTTGCTAAAGAATTGAGGAGAAACCCTGCGGAGATTGCTTCTGAAATTGCTCAGGCTGTGAGCTCAAAATTCCCTTTTGAAGTAGAAAAAGTCGATATAGTTAAGGGATTTGTAAACATTTACCTTAGTAAACCTTTCTTCCAGAATCTTGTAAAAGAAGCTCTGAGTGAGAATTTCGGGAGGTGCAATGCAGGGAATGGTTTGAAAGTGAATTTAGAGTTTGTCTCTGCCAATCCAACAGGTCCTTTGAACGTGGTGAATGCTCGAGCGGCAGCCGTAGGCGATTCATTGAGACAAATAATGAGACACTGCGGTTATGATGCCTGGTCAGAATATTATGTCAACGATGCCGGTGGCCAGATCAGAGCTCTAAGGGAGTCTGTTAAATGGAGAATGGGGCTGCGTCCTGACCTACCAGAAGACGGCTATGCTGGTGATTATCTCATCCAGTACGCCGAAAGATTGAGAGATATGGGGATAACCGAGGACCATGAGATTGAAAGGCACATCGTTGACATGATCTTAAACGACCAAATGAAAACTCTTGAAAGGTTCCGGGTAAAGTTTGATGTGATAACGCGGGAATCCTTCATTCGAAAATCAAAATATCCGAAGATTTTAGAGGAAAAATTAAAGGCAAAAAATTTGATTTACGAAAGGGATGGGGCCATCTACTTCAGGGCAACATCTCTTGGAGACATTGATGAGAAAGATCGTGTCCTTGTAAGAAGTAACGGTGAGCCAACTTATTTCTACTTCGATCTCGCATATCACATTTATAAATTTGATCGCGGATTTCAAAAGGTTGTGGATTTCTGGGGACCTGATCACCACGGATATGTTCCACGTATGAAGGCGGGCCTTAAAGCCCTTGACCTCGACGATGAAAGGTTTGACGTTAAAATCATCCAGCAGGTGAACATAATCAAAGATGGGAAACGTATCAGGATGTCAAAAAGAAGAGGGGAGCTTTTCACTCTGAGTGAACTTCTGGACGAAGTCAACGTCGATGCTGCAAGATTTTTCTTCCTGTTGCGCTCCTACTCATCCCATCTTGATTTTGACATTGATCTTGCAAGAGAAATTTCGGTTAAAAATCCCGTTTACTATGTGCAGTACGCACATGCGAGAATTTCGAGCATAATGAAAAAGGCACAGGAGAAGGGGCTCACTGCGGACGGTGCAGACCTCGAGCTACTCGTAACACCTGAAGAACGTAGCATAATGCGTGAGATGCTTTTCTTTCCCGACGTCCTTGAAGACATCTCGTTGAAGCTTGAGCCGCACCCTATCACGTACTATCTAACGGGTCTTGCTGAAAAGTTCCACAACTACTACCAGAAACACACTGTAGCTGATCCATCAAATCCTGAGCTTAGTGCCGCAAGACTTACTTTTGTCCAGGCAATTGCCAATGTCATCAAAATTGGACTCGGGCTTATAGGTGTATCGGCGCCGGAGGAGATGTAATGGAGGTGAAATGGAGAGACAGCTCATCCATCAGGCCGGTTAGAATTCACAGGGGGTATCTTAAGGACCCCGAAGGATCGGTTCTGTTTGAAATTGGCAACACAAAGGTACTCTGTGCCGCAACTGTTCAGGATAAGGTGCCCAATTTTTTAAAGGGAACGGGAGAGGGATGGTTAACGGCCGAATATGCACTTCTCCCAAGATCAACCCCAAGAAGGAACGTTAGAGAGGGACGAACAGGGCGATACGATGCAAGGTCCATTGAAATTTCAAGGATGATCGGGCGTGCTCTTCGCGGGGTCCTTGACCTCTCAAAGTTAAAAGATTTCTCTATAATTATTGACTGCGATGTCCTTCAGGCCGATGGAGGTACAAGGACAGCCTCTATAACTGCTGGATTCTGTGCCCTCTATGATGCTGTTCAATTTATGATAAGGAACGGCCTTATCAAGGAAAACCCAATCCGTGAATTTATTGCTGCTATCTCTGTTGGAAAAATTGGAAATGACTTTCTCCTCGATTTATCCTATGAAGAAGATTTTCAGGCAGAAGTTGATCTTAACGTCGCTATGACAGAAAGCAAAAGAATTGTGGAAATCCAGGGAACAGCAGAAAAAAGACCATTTTCAGTTGAAGACCTGAACAAAATGGTCGAGCTCGCATGGAAGGGTATTGAGGAGCTAATTAGAATCCAGAAAGAGGTTCTCAGGGAACCTCTCCCTCGTTAGACCTGTTATCCCGGAAAAACATCCCCTTCAGGACAGCAGCAACCGGAACAGCAAGTAAGAATCCAAGTGGCCCAAAGAATTTAGCCCCCATCAAAATTGATACAAGAATTATAAGGGGATGCAATCCTACACTACCTCCGATGATTCGAGGTGAGATAACCGTACTCTCAAGAAGCTGCACAACGATAAAAACAATGGTGACTCTGAAGAATCCGGAGAGTGGATGTGGCTCCATAAATCCAAGCATGGCTCCAATAAAGTAACTCATCCAGAATCCAAGAGTTGGTACAAGATTAAAGAGCCCTGCAAAAACCCCGATTATTATGAAAAAATCTATCCCAAGAATTCCAAGAAACGCTGCTGTTAACAATCCCACAACAAACGCATCGATCAACTGCCCCCTGAAGTACTTTCTCAGAATCTCAGCAATTTCTATGAAAACCTGGTACGAACGCTCATTTTTAACAAAGATGGAAAAAATTCTCGATTTAATCTTGTTGTAATCGTTAAGGGTATAAAAAGTCACGATAATAGACAGAATGAAGTAAAACACATAAGAAGCCACCAGAGCTGCCGACTTATAAAATGACGGTAACCTCTTTACAAATTCTCCAAAAATTGTGCCTATATCTGGCAGGTTCTCAAATATTTTCTTCAACTCACCATATTTCGAAAATTTTTGGAGTGCCTGCTCCCTCACGTGGGAGAGGAAACCTGGTAACTTCTGTGAAAATATCGCGAGTTCACGTGAAAATTGATGTCCGATGTAAATACCTATGAGGGTAAGAAACCCAAGAAAAATGGCTAAAATCAGAATGGATGTTATATACCTTGGAACCCTGTATTTTTCCAGTCGGTCCACAAGCGGTGAAAGTAGAAATGCAACAAGCAGTCCAAGACCAAAAGGGAAAAGGATGTTTTTTAGCTTAACTGTTAGAAGAAAGAGAAAAAAGGAGAGAGCGATTATGAAGAGGACGCGTGAGGTTGGATTTGACCGTCCCATGTAAAAAAGATAGGCCGCAAATCCAGAGAAAATTATCGCCAGATACTCTTCCGGGAATCCGAGATATATTGAAAGAATGAGAAGGATTAAAGCTGTTATAAAGAATGCAGAATTTTCGGTTGTCCTGGTCATCTTAAATATTTTAACGGATTAACAGCCCTACCCCTAACCCTGATTTCAAAATGAAGAACTGGATCGACTCTTGAGAGTTCACCTATAACCTCCCCCTGATCAACTTCCATGCCGTTCTTCACGAGAATTTTATACAAATTGGCATAAACTGTGTATGTATTACCGTGTTCAATTATAACAACCCCCTTGTAAGAGATAAATGGACCTGCGAATACTACCACACCATCCTTGGAGGCGACAACCTCTGCCCCGGGCTTTGCCTTTATATCAATTCCGATATTGTTGACACGTGTCCCATACTTTGGGTGCACAACAACTCCAAATCTGGAAATAACCTTTCCTCTAACAGGCCAGATAAATCCCTTGCTCTTAGCCACATACTTCCTCTTTCTCTTGACACGTTTCTTCTCAATATTTTTTAGTAATTTTTCCAATCTTTTTTTGGCAAGTTCAACCTGTTTCAGCCTGTATTTCTTAAGCTCTTCACGATTTTTAATCCTCCTCAAAAGTGCTCTCTTTTCCATCTTTTTCCATAAAAGCTGTGACTTCCTATAGCTGATATTATTTTCAAGTCTCTGAATTTCCCGAAGTCTCTGTTTCAGGAACTCCCTCTTTCTATTTAGTTCCCTGATGTCGCCTTCAACCTGCTCGTAGAGCTTTTTCTCCCTCGTAAGTACGCGATTGTAAATCTTCATCATCCTGTAGGACTCATAAGGATTCCCGGCGTTAAGGATAATTTCTAAAAAATTGGGATTCCCGTACTTGTACAATCTGACGAGGTAAGTCTTCAAAACTGCCCTTTTATAGGTCAAATCGGTCTCAAGACTGTCAATCTCTTCCTTAAGAGTTCTAACAGACTGCCTCAGACTATCTTCCTCATTTTTCTGGGTCTGGAGTAAATCTTCTAATACTTCAAGCTGACGATCGATTATCTCAAGTCGTTTCAACACACTTCTCTTTTGCCTCTGGATAGAAACAAGCTCTCTCTTAAGTTTCTGGAGTTCCTTTTCGTACTCTTTAATTTTCTGCTTGTATGAAACGGATAAAAGAGAGAGAAAAAGCAGTATGTATTTCATGGTAAAATTTCTTCAAATGACAGGTATGAAGCTACCAGGCCAACAACCAGCCCGATTACAACAAGAAGTGGATAAATCACACCGTATTCAGGTAACTTAAAGAAGAAAAGTGACTTCGAGCCCATTATCACCAGCTTCAGAACAATTGCGGCAAATAAACCACCAAGAAAACCGTAAATTGTGCCGTTTATCAGGTATGGAATCTCTATCGTGGACTTTGTTGCTCCCACAAGATCAAGGATCTCTATCAACTCCTTTCTTGCATTTATTATCAGCCTTATGGTCTGATAGATTACATAGCTTATCGCTAAAAATAGCCCCACAAGCAGAATAAGTGAAATCCCTATGAAGAGCATAGAAATCCTGGACAATTTCGCGATCCAATCGCTACCTGCGTACACCTCATCTACACCCGGCAATACAGATATTTCGGTTACAAGATGCCTGATTAGATCTGGGCGTTTCCAGTAAGGAGTTAATTGAATAACGTAACTCTCTGGAAAAGGTACCTCTGAGAACACTCCAAGTATATCCGAATACTGAGGATATCTCTGAGAAAAGACTTTAAGAGCATCCTCCTTTGAGATAAAGTCAATATCCTCCACCCCTGCAAATTGTTTTATTATTTCGTAAAGCCTGTTTTTGAAGGGTTCCGGAATATCCCCTTTGATATAAACGTCAATTTCAATGTTCTTTTTTTCAATCTGGAAAATGTTGTATACCGTTGAAGACAGGTAAAGGCTAACACCAAATATCAGGATCAGGACAAATGACACGGCTATGGAGATCCAGGCCATACCCTTTGCAGATTTGTAGGCGCCGAGAGTTTCACTTAATATAAAATTTCTCATCCTTTATTACCTTTCCAGCTTGAAGCGATATTACCCTTTTTCTCACGACTTTATCAAGAAATGCGTAGTTGTGAGTAGCAACTATTACCGTAGTTCCTCTATCATTTACACGTTTCAGGATGTTAAGAATTTCATCAGCTGAATCTGGATCAATGTTGCCAGTCGGCTCATCAGCAAGGAGGATAAAAGGTTCACGCACAAGTGCCCTGGCAATTGCCACCTTCTGTCCCTCCCCACCGGATAATTCATTCGGCATCTTTGAAATTTTGTCAGCCATGCCAAGCTCTCTGAGTATTTCAATAGCCCTTTCCCTTGCAACACCTGACGGCACACCCGTAACCTCAAGAGCAATGGTGACATTCTTCAACACATTTCTGTCGTGTAGAAGCTTAAAGTCCTGGAAAATAACACCGATTTTCCTTCTTAAAAATGGGACTTCGTGCCTCTTTATAGTTTTAGACGAATACCCAAGGATCTGAACCTCTCCGGATGATGGAAATTCTTTGAGATAGATGTGACTCAGTAATGTTGTTTTACCTGCACCTGTGGGACCAATGATGAAAACAAATTCTCCCTTATCAATCTCGAAAGAAACATCTTCAAGTGCAAACCAACGATTCTGGTAAACTTTTGAAACCTTCTCGAATGTTATGTAACTCACCCAAGAATTTCCTCTACTTTTGCAACTATACTAAAAGCATCAAGGCCGTAGTATCTGTAAAGCTCTTCGGGTGAGCCTGACCTACCAAAAACGTCATTAACAGCTATGATTCGGGTGGAAAGATTTATTCCTGCCTCACCAAGCGCAGCAACTAAATTACTCCCCAATCCACCCCATTTTACATGATCTTCAACTGTTACAAGAGCTCTGTATTTTTTAAACATCTGAAGATGGTCCGTTTTGAGTGGTTTAACAGTCAAAAAATCATACACACCCACAGAGACACCTTTTCTCTCCAGGATCTCCGCGGCTTTCAAACTTTCGTGCACTGTGAATCCACAGGATGCGATAGCAACATCCTTTCCTTTCTTAATCTCTATGATATCCCCTATCTCAAATTTCAGGGAAGAATCATAGATTACAGGAGCGGATGGCCTTATCAACCGTACATACACAGGGCCATCATACTCGTAAGCTGCACGCAAGACAGCTTTGGCTGAGTAATAATCTGAGGCTGTCAGGACAACCATCCCGGGAATTGCCCCCATAAGTGCCATGTCTTCAGTCATCTGGTGAGAAGCTCCATCCTCACCTGTCGCAAGGCCGGCGTGAGTGGCCACGATCTTAACATTAAATCTGGCATAGGCAATTGATAGCCTTACCTGATCATAGGCTCTACCAGCAGCAAATACTGCAAAGGTCGATGCGAACGGAATTTTCCCCGTGGAGGCAAGTCCAGCAGCGACTCCCATCATATTCTGCTCCTGTATGCCAAATTCAAAATGTCGATCGGGGAACTTTTCTTTGAACATCTCGGTGTAGGTAGACTTTGCAAGATCTGCGGCGAGTGCAACTACCCTTGGATCCCTTTCCCCAATTTCAATCAGAAATTCGCCGAAAGCCTTCCTGAGGGACTTCTTTTCCAATCTTATTCCTCAATTATTTCAACATTGGCTCTTGGTACAAGAACCCTTGTACCATCGTCAAACTCGAGCTCAAGCACCCTGACTTTTGCCTCAGTCTCTATCACCTGCAACTCCGGGGGTAAAGCTGTGACTTTACCTATTCTCCCGAAATAGGGTTCACGAATAACTCTGACATGGGTTCCGATATCGAGTCCACCACTGATTTCCTCGTGGTCACCTTTAAGATCCTCCGGATTGGCACCTGGAGCTATGATTTCAGGACGGATGACACCTGCACGGATCTGTGTAGCACCATTGATTGAGACCTTTTTCCCCTCGATACTTTTTAAGAGTTCGAAAGTACGATGAGCCATATCGATTTTACCAAATCCCTCGGTTATAATCAGTGTAATACCTTTCTGTTCAGAACCTGTGATAGCAACCCCGATATCGTAACCAAGGAAATCTCTCAAGTTTTTATCGTCTATTCCACCTACAACGATTCCGGCAGCTCCGACCTCCACAGCTTTCCGAAGAGTATCTGCTGTAACAAATGAGCCTCCCACAATAACCATATCCTTATCATCAGCCAATATCTTTTCAGGTGTAAGAACTTCATCAGGAGAATTTACAGCAACTCTCAAGTGGCCAATCCTCTCCCCACCAATTCCAAAGATACCCTGAACAAACGTCGCAATGGTTTCGATCACGACACCTTCCTTCGGGATCACATCCACTACTTCACCATCAATGTAAGCGATCACTTCAACCGGAATCGGGGGTTCTTCAATGATAACCTGACCTGTAACGTTGGAAATACTTTTTATTGTACCATCCACAGGAGAGGTTACTGTCGACTTGAAAAGCCCAAAAATGCCTTTGGATTGAGCAATAGGCTCCCCCTTTTTCACCGGATCTCCCACCTTTTTAAGCATCAGATGAGGTAGGTCACCCGGAGGCACTGACAACTGACCTGCAACATTTATTGGTCTAACATTTCCTGGAAGCTCCGTCCTGGCTACTACATCTTCTGCTTTAACCTTGTCACCTTTTTTGACAAGCACTTCCCCCGGAAGTGGAAGTCTTCTCTCTTTTCTTAAAATTGTGGCTTTTGTAACTTTTAAACCCGGCGTATATGCATGAGCCATGTTATTTTCCTCCCAATTTCTTCAATTCCTTCATCTCCGCCGAATCCGACGGGTTGTTCTTTATCCAGTCCTCCATCAATCTCTTTAATTGAACAGTATCCTTTTTAGCCTTGTAAATAGATTTTAAAGCATCGTAAATGTCCCTATCTTTCGGTGTCATACTGAGTGCAATCTCAAGATTTTCGACAGCCTTTGCCGTATCACCCTCTTCAAGATAGGTTAAACCAATTTGTTTGTAAAGTAAAGGCACCTTCTGGATTTTCATGGCGTCCTCATAGTACTTGATAGCATTGGCATAATCCTTCTTCTGTTTATAGAGGTTACCAATCATCAGGTCTATTGCTATTAATTGACGTTGCACATCCATCGCCTGAGGCTGGTATTTAACAACTACTTCAGCGAGTTTCTTTGAAAAATATAATTCATCAATAGCTGCGTCGATAGAGTCCTGGAAACTGTAATAATAGCCGAGCCTCAAAGCCACTGATGCAAGATTCCTCACAAGCTTCAAATGAGTCCCGTCTTTGTAAGTGTTATCAAAAATTCCCCTGTATCTAAAGATGCCCCATGGAGACTTTGCATCTGCATACTTCTTAAGGAATTCGGCTGCACTCATATTCCCATGGAGGAGATATTTAGTTCTCTCGGTATTAATTCCTTCCGGGAATATCCCGGATGAAACGTTATGGGACATAAGTCTGAAAGCAAGTCCCTCACTCAATAAGTATTTGCTCCAGGGTTTGTAAACATCCGGTGTCACCGTAAGTGCAAAATAGATGGGAATCTTGAACTTTGCACCTTTTATGACCTTATTGAGAAATGTGTCTGCAGGGGCAAAATACAGTTTGGGAACTCTAAGCCCGGGTGTCAACTGCACATAATCATCAGGTTTAAACTTGTAGCCGGCGGATGTCGCTATCATATCCCTGATCATTATGTCTCTCAGATAAAGAACCTTTCCACCTGGCATCAAAAGAGCCGGGGGTAACTTGTTAATCTCAGCCTTTGTAAAGCTTATCGGTGCCCCCCAATCTTTGAGTTGTTTAACATACCAGTTTGTGTTTATCAAAGACAGGTTTGCAATTATAACATCTGTTCTATACCCAAGCACGTCCTGGTCAAACCAGACCGGGAACGTATCATTGTCTCCATTTGTGTAAAGAATAACAGGACCACCGTTGGGATTCTTCCTTGGCGAGATTAAAAGGTCGTAGGCGTAATCCTCTGCCATGTAATTGTGGGTTCTGTCTACAAGGGGCCAGAAGTGTTTAAACTGCACAGCCTGCAATCCGCCAGCAAGTAATATACCAACCACAAGTCCCACAACCCACTTTTTCAAATAAACTGCGAAGAGTCGCATTATTTCCCACAGACCAAGCCCCATAAAGATTGCAAAATAGGTGTAAAACGGTGCAAAGAAATAGTCCCTGTCTCTCACTTCGCGTGGATTTATAGGATTTATAGGATGGGTTGGTGAATCTTTCAGATTTAGATATATGATAAGTGCAAGACTTCCCATAAACAGGGCAGTTCCAACGAGCGCAAAGGTCTTCTTGTCATTCCCGAAATGGGTAACAAGTCCAAGTAAACCGAGAAATGTCAAAGGCAGTACAAGGGATGCATACTGCCAAGTAAAATATCTCCAGAAGAGTAACAACTGATCAGTAAAAGGTATCCTTCTTGGCAAAATTTTCGCCGGTTCATATTGTTTTCTCAAGAGGGCGTCCATAAAAGCTTTCCAGTTGGACGGATCTGTCTCATTTATCTTTGGATTGTGGATCGCCCTGACCATCATCGTGAACTCGGCTGAAAATGCCACAACTATCAAAATAAGAGCAAATCCCTTCCAATCTTTATAAAGCCTGGCTTTTATATAAAGAATTATTATGTCCAGGAATGTTCCGATTATCAAAAGAATGGAATTCTTGGTGTACAATCCAACGAGTACCACAACAAAACCAGCAATAAAAAGCATTATCTGAAAGTCGTTAATATCGAAAAGTTTTCGATAATAAAGATACCAGGCCATTACAAGGAGAGACACTATCATAAGCGCAACCGAACCTGTTCCTGGCTCATAAGTAAGTTTCATTAAAGCAATGAGTGCAAAGGTGGCTGCGGCAACAACAAGAAACTCCATATCCCAGATCAACTTTGGCTTAACAACCCAGACAAACACAAACAGCGCCGGGAAGAATATTAATGGCATCAGGTGAATACCACTTGATAGGAACAAAACGTAAAGGGAGAAAAGTATGTATTTGATGCTTTTTTCACTGTCTCTATGTTCCCACCAGTTAAGGGCCACCCAGGTGAGGAAAACCATGATGAAGACGGATGGGGTATAAGTTTCCGCTTCAATTGAGTTCATCCATACAGTCCTTGCAAAGGCACCTATAAATGCAGCGAAAATTCCAGCTATGTGGGCAAATGACTTAGGTACAGGCGCGTCCCATTTTTCAACAATCTTAACAACCACCAGATAGGCAAAGCCTGCGGTAAATGCACCGGAGAGCATTGAAACTGAGGTAACTTTCAACACATGGTTGACAGCCTCATTTCCATTAATAAGTTTAAAGAGACTCGCGAGTGGTATAGGCATAAGGTCCATAAAACGCCCAAGTATCACATAGAGAGGTGTCCCTGGTGGATGTGGTATTCCAAGAATGTGTGAACATGCCAGAAATTCTCCTACATCCCAGAAAACAACCGTAGGAGCGGTGGTCATAAAATAAAACAACCATGTGAAAAATGTTACAAGTATAAAAATAATAGCCCGCGTCTTTTTCTCGCTCATCAAACTTCCTCCCTGGGTGAATTTTGATAGGTTATTATAATTTTCTAAGTTCAAAGCTGTCAAGAAACCAAGATAATTGAATAAATTCGGAACCTCGTTTAAAATAATTGACAATATTAGTCAGAATTATGTTGAAGTTGTCTACAAAAATTTTATACGGGTTGAGGGCGGCCATTACCATCGCATTAAATGATGGGGCTCCCCTGTCTGCAAGAGAGATCTCCATATCCCAGGGAATCCCCGAGCAGTATCTTGAGCAGATTCTGGTTAGATTAAGGAAAGGTGGTATATTAAAGAGTGTCAGAGGACCGGGTGGTGGATACGTTCTTTCGAAACCTCCAGAAGAAATTTCTGTTTACGAAATTGCCATCACACTTGAGGGTCCTATTGGATTGGCGAAATGTCTCGATCCGGATGGAGACTTTGAATGTGATCGCGAAAATAATTGTATTGCAAAACTCGTCTGGTCACATCTTCAGTCTCAGATCGAAGCCACACTAAGAAATTTAACCTTGAAACAGGTTTTAAAAGAAGCTGAGGCGAGCGGGATCATTCATCCAAAGTAGGATTTATTTTAACTTAACACCGAGTAGTTGATAGTATTTGAAAAATTTCTCATCTAAGATTAAATTTGAGAACAGGAAGCAGTAATATATCCTCAGGATAAGAAATTTCGTAAATCTTCCTATATATCCTTTCACAACGAAGGATTTTCCCAGAATTCCTACTTTAACAAAATGTAGGATTCTTGCGACCACAAATACTTTCCCATTGACAAAAGGGGAATTCTTTAATCTTCATACAATTCATTCAGAGTTTTTAGCCCCTAAGAGCTATATTGCCTTTTTTCTGGGAAATTCTCAAAATATCCTTGTCCTTTAAGGTCTGATCGACAATATCTTCATTCTGTGATGGTAACACTTTTCTATGAGGATTCGACCTGAATCAGGCTGGCCCTTCCACGTCAAATTCAGGGATACCAAACCAGAATCCAGTACCCTTAATAAAATCAAGCTGCGCAAGGATCAGGTCATAATGGGCTTGTTCCATTTCAGAGAGCCTTGTGAAAAGCTGCTTGAGCTCCGGATCCTCTGTTTTCTCAGCCTGTTCTTTGTAGTAATCACGTGATTGCGCTTCATGCTCAAGTGCCGCCTGGAGTGCGTCAATCTGGTGAGTTTCAGCAGCTGTCGATTTTTTCTTCTCAAGTTTCTTTATGTCTGGTAACAGTTGCTCAAGTTCATCCTCCTCTATTTCAATCTTACCGATTGGCTGATCCTTCAAAACTTTATCCCTTATAGCCTCAAGTATTCTCATGTGTTCGTACTCTTCACGGGCAAGCCAGATAAACATATTTTTACCCGTGAGATCATGAGTTTTTTTTGCAAGATCAAGATAACTTTTTAAACTTTCCTTTTCCAGTTCAATTGCGAATTCATAGGCTTTAAGAACTTCATCTTTTGTTGCCATTTCTTACCTCCTTTTAAATTACTCCGTATTTCTTACCAAGTTTTTCAAAGATTTCGAGAGCCCTATCAATTTGCTCTTCCGTATGCGTTGCCATCATACTGATTCTCAGCAGCTGCCTTCCAGGAGGAACAGCTGGAGAAATCACAGGATTTACGTAAACTCCATTATCAAGCAATTCTCTCCAGAACATAAAGGTCTTCATGTCATCTCCAATAATCACCGGGATTACAGGAGTCTGGGAAAGTCCTGTATCATAGCCCATTTCCTTCAATCCATTTAGCATCCTGTAGGTGTTGTCCCAGAGTCTCTGTCTCCTTTCAGGCTCATTGATAATGATATCGAGTGCTGCTGAAACAGCTGCGACATTAGCAGGTGGCATGCTTGCTGAGAAAATAAGGGAACGCGCAAAATGCTGGATATAGTTTATAACATACTCCTTACCTGCTATAAATCCACCAAGAGAAGCGAAGGACTTACTGAAAGTCCCCATCACAAGATCAACTTCATCCTCGAGACCATAATGTTCAGCAGTACCCCGGCCATTTT
This sequence comes from Caldifarciminota bacterium, assembly GCA_026986655.1. GTDB lineage: Bacteria > Hydrothermota > Hydrothermia > B15-G9 > WFZT01 > WFZT01. The sequence goes on from JALSOD010000011.1 coordinate 16,137, forward strand.
TTCCGAGAACACCAATCGCGTGAGCATCGTCCACCATGACCCTTGCACCATACTTTTTGCCGAGATCAACTATCCCGGGGAGATCAGCAATATCACCTTCCATGCTGAAGAGTCCATCAATCACTATCAACTTGCCTTTATTTTCAGGGATGGATTTGAGAACTCTTTCCAGATCCTTCATATCGTTGTGTTTGAATCTTCGTATCTCACCAAAGGAAAGACGAGTTCCATCAATGATACTCGCATGGTCCCATTTGTCCGTTACAATCACATCCTCTTTGCTTGCCAGTGCGGAAATGGTACCAAGATTTGTCTGGTAGCCTGTGGAAAAAACAAGTGCCCTTTCTTTTTTTATGAAATTGGCGAGTTTACGCTCCAGCTCGAGGTGAATTTCAAGTGTCCCGTTTAAGAATCTCGACCCACATGTACCTGTACCATATTTCTCGATAGCCTTCTGAGCTGCTTCCTTCACCTTTGGATGAACAGTAAGTCCAAGATAATTGTTTGATCCGAACATCAGGACTTTCTTACCCTCAATAATTACTTCTGTATCCTCAGCAGAAGCAATTGGTCTAAAATATGGATAAAGCCCTTCTTCTTTTACCTTGTCCGCTTCTACAAACCTCGCACATTTATCAAATATATCCATAACATCCTCCTCAAAAGAAATGAACACTTTATTATATTTTGTTTCTTTTTAAATTCCAAGTGTCGGCAGGGACTGGAAAGGTCACTCCTAAGTTAGTATATTTTTAGACCATGAAAGTAGGAATCACGGTACCAGATAGAAAGAGCGTTAGAGGCAAGTATCTAAATTACTTCAGCTGGCTCGAAGAAGTGGCAGATACTGTGCCTTTGAGCGAAAAGGACGATCTTGGCGTTTCCCTTGATGCCCTGATTCTCTCAGGGGGTGGGGATCTTAACGCCAATCGTTACGGAGAAGAAAACATTCGAACTGAAGAAGTATCGGATATAAGAGATGACTTTGAATTCTTTGCTCTTGAAAAAGCTTTAAACAGAAAAATCCCTATACTTGGGATTTGCAGGGGGATGCAGCTTATAAATGTCTTCTTTAAAGGTACACTCTGGCAGGATATTGATCAGTTTGGGGCTATAACACAGGAGCACACAGGCACAGAGGGGAAGGATAGGGTACACAAGGTTAAAATTCTAAAAAACACCCTACTCTACACAATAGTGCAGGAGGAAATCATCGAAGTAAATAGTCACCACCATGAAAGTGTTAAGACACCAGGAGAAACTCTCAGAATATCGGCATATTCGTTGAAAGATGCCGTTGTCGAAGGTATTGAGAATCCGGATTTAAAAATTATCGGAGTACAATGGCATCCGGAAAGGTGGAAGAGCATCACCTCCACAAAGCTCCTTAAAGGCTTCTTGAGTCTCGCCAGAAACATCTGAAAGATCACCCTACTGAGCCCAATTCATTGACAATTATTCCCCCGAGATTAAAATTAACTTGAAAAGAACTTTAAAAATAGGAGAGTCGTTAATGGAAGAAGAAAAATTTGAGAATTATGGATGTGGGCTGATAATTGTGGATAAAACCTTTAGGATAGAATATGCCAATTCCAGAGCTCTTAATATTTTCAGAAATAAATTCAAACGTAGTAAATTAGTAAAAGCAGATCTGGATAAAATACTTGAACTTTTCCCAAACGCCAGAGACAAAGAATTTATAAAAAATGCTATATTGAATGCCGATGAGAATAGTCTGGATGTAAACTTCAAGCTTGATAAGAAATCAATAAATGTGCACCTCTCCACTTTCCCTCGTTTCGACAAGGATGGAAATTTTAATGGTGCTTTCATATTCCTTGAAGAAATCACCACCAGAGAGGGAACACAAAAATTATGGGAGAGAACAAACAATTTAATTGAGAGACTTGAGGAAATCATTCCAGAAATTGGAGAAAACTTTTTTAACAGAATAGGTGAAATTCTTAAGTGCTTTGCGGATATCAATAAGTTGAATACACTAATCTTCATTCCCCTGATTTTCAGAAAATTAGACGATTACTCTGAAGTAGTTCCATTGATATTTGTCTATAAAAACCGTGCTGGCAAATACAGATACAGCATCACATTTTCTTCAGAGGTCGCCAATAAGGTAGTTTCCCTATCCGAGACTGGAGAATACAACATTTCAAAGTTTTTTAATATTTTAAAAAAACCTGAGGATATCGACGATTATGGCGAGAACATTATAAGTTTAAATCATCCATTAACTTACAACGGTAAAATCGTCGGGTTACTTCTTATGGAGAGAACAACCCCTCCTCTACGTGAAGAGAAATATTTCACGAAATGGTTTGAGAAGGAACTGGCTTTACTTATGATTAAAGCTGTAGTGGAATCCCCATCTAAACTCGTTAACTTCATCGAGAGTCTAATCGGATACTCGCAGAAAATTGCCATCGTGATTTTAAATGACGAAGGTGTAATCTTAAAAGTTAATAAAAAATTCTATGACCTGTTTGGCTTTCCAATTAAGTTTTCTGTTGAGGGTAATCTATTATCTGGTATTACATGGCTGAAATCACACCCTGAAATTGTGGATATAATTCTGGAACAGGTAAGAGAGGGAAAACCATTTTTTAGCACAAAATGGATCGCCACTTCACCTACAGACGAAAAATTCGTAGAGATAACAGGAGTCCCAATAAAAACAGATTTAATCCCTGCAGACCGAAACTATTATGTGTGGACGTTTGAAGATCTTACAGATAAGAAAATGGCAGAAATCAGGAAGGATTTTGTCCAGAATGTATTAAAACGTAAGATGCAGATATATGAAGAGATCAGCGCAACATTGAGAGGAGGAAGATACGATAAATACGAGGAATTTCTACTTAATGCTCCAAAAATAGTGTGTGAAAATCTGTCCTTCATTAGCGAGGGGGTAATATTTTCTATTAAAAATTTCGTGATAGAGGAAAGTCGTGGGAAACCCTGCACGGTATGTGGTAGATTAAAAGAAGTCATCGGAGAAAATGATGTGTGTTATCTGGTTAATCAAATCGAAAGAATACGGATGGATCATGGAATAATTTCAGAACCATCGATAGTAACATCGGACAATTTGAAGTCCTATGATGCACTCAAAAACAGGGGATATGACGACGTACTCGTAATTCCTATTACTCTTCAGAATGTTAGCCTACCCATTGGACACATTCTGCTATTCAGCAAAAGACAAAGTATCTTTTGGAGAATCCTCCAGAGACTTCCAAAAATGGTGCCCTTAAGGAGTGCTCAGTTTGAGGAAGTCGATCTTTTCGTTCAATTTGCGGAGAAGGTATCAACCTATCTTCAGATCGTTAAAAAAGAGGCTGAAATGAGAGAAAAAGAGCGTCTTGCCGAGGAAATCTACAATCATGTCGAAGACATCGTTTTGTTAGAATCTTTCGATGGGAAAATTGAATTTGCAAACAGAAAGGCTGAGGAATTTTACGGGTGTCCACGAGAAGAATTGATTGGGAAATATGCGGATATTCTGATACCTGAAAATATACGGAATCTAAAAGACAAAATACGAAAGGAATTAATGGAAAAAGGAGAATTCTCTATAATTGCTCCCAATAAAGATTCCATTGGGAAACTCAAATGGTTGAACTTAAACTTCAGAGTTGTTCAATTTGGAAGAGTTCATAAAGTCCTCATTGTGGGGCATGATGTCACCGAACTGCGAGAAAATCTGAAAACAATGAATGACATGCTCGTTGGGATCATGTCTGCATTATTTAACATAATGGAAAACCGCTCTGCTCCTCTGAAAAAACATAGCATTAATGTGGCGTACATTTCAGGTAAAATTGCAAAGAAATTGCAGAATCGGGAAGAGTTTAGCACAGAGAGGCAAATTTTATGCCTGACTCTGGCGGGGCTCCTTCATGACATCGGGAAAATTAACCTTCCATCCAATATGCTCTCCCAGCCAAAGGAAGAATTAATCAAGAATCCTAAATATTACAAGCTGTATACATTCCACCCGAAGACAGGCGCAGAAATTATCAAGACTATTCCCCTCCCTTGCAGAGATCTGATCTCTAAGTGGATAGAACAACATCATGAAAAACTCGATGGAAGTGGATTTCCCATGGGTAACCAATTAAAGCCAGAAGATATCACACTTGGAGCAAGAATTATAGCAGTTGCAAATGAATTTGAGAATGAGATTATCTCTAAACCTATGCACAAAGCAATACCTCCCGATGAGGTACTCCATAGGTTCATGAATTCAGGAGAATTTGATAAAACAGTAGTAAAAGCTTTGATTGAGTTGTACAATGAAGGCATTGTGGAAAATCTGGTTAAAAAAGATGATGAGGCAGACAGGAAAATTAAAGAAATTTTTAACTTTTTGACAGGAATTTATGGTGAGAGGCAG
>JALSOD010000012.1 GCA_026986655.1 Caldifarciminota bacterium
ATTGATCTTCAGGTCATTCAGAATGTGGATGTAAGGTAGGAATTCGCCATAGTCCAGTGTTCTACGGGGAGGTTTATAATGAACACGTATAATCTTTCCATTCTCATACTTGCCCAGATATTTGGATTTTTGTCGAATTTTCTTTGTTTTCTTGTCGTAGTAAGGAGTTATTTCGTACGCATATTCATGTCCATGAATTTTTTTGATTCTAATGAAGGTTTTCATATGTCTACCGTAGACACATAAATTATACACGATGTTGTGTAGAATTACAAACTAATTATAGGAAACTTCATCCTTATGAAAAAACATGTGCCTAATTACGGGGAATTGAGGGAGTAGTGACGGAGACACAGGGCCAAATACGTGCTTGTTAGGCAAAGTTGCTAACTTCCACACGAACTTAGCAATTATATTTCTCAATAAAGTACATAAATGATTTATTCTTTTGTTTTGCAATTTCAACGGAAAAATTTTTAAGAACTTCTCTCATAAAGTCTAGTCGGGAATGAAACTTTTGTGGTATCAGACTATCAAATTGTTCTTTTGTCACATTTTCTGTAGTCTTAAGAATTTGCTTAATACCCAATTTTTTCACTGAACTATTGTTTAATCCTGATATATACCAACTCTCTATTTCTTTAATTACTACAAGTACCTTATTAACATCAATATTTTTCAAGTTATTTTGTATTTCCTGCTTCTTGGCAGTTACGCAAGGATAATGATCAATATCCGTTACGTACATATAATCTCCCTTCATACTTACAATGGATTTAATGAATTTTTCAATGTACTCAAATTTTTTGGGCTTCTGAGCATATTTTACGATTTTCACATCATCGTATTTCTTTTTCAATATTGGGAGTAATATTTCTCGAAAAAACCTCTCATCGTCATCGCCTTCAACAAATATATACAGAACCATGTAATCCATACTTGCACCTCAAAGTAGATCCTGTATATAAAGTTCCTCAATTCCTATATTATTCTTTAAGAAAGTTTTTACTTCTTCTTTGTCAGCTGGTCTTGAAACTATAGAGAAGCCATTTTCATTACGGGAAATAAGCAGGATGTTTTCCAAGCCTGCATGTTTCACAATTTCCGGATTATGAGTGGTAACAACAATCTGCTTTTTTTGAGAAGCATCTTTCATCATATCTACTACTTTGGAAATGAGATAGGGATGGATATTTCGTTCTGGTTCTTCAATAATAATTAATGGTTTTTTCTCAAAGTATAAAGCAATAATAAGTGCCGTTATATTTATTGTTCCATCAGAAATAAGAGATGCAGGCAAATACTGGTTTCTAAAGTAAATTTCCTGTAATTTAAAAAGCAAAGACTTATCCGCAAATTTCTCCACATCAAGATTTTCTACAAATGGTAGAAGCTCTTTTACGAGATTAAAGAGTTTTCTTCTTCTTTCTTTGCTTTGTATGATATTTTTAAGGACAATAGATAGATTTTCTCCATTTTCTTCCAACTCCGCTCTTCCAGTAATAGGATAAGCTTTCTTAGATAACTTGGGATCAAAATCGTATATGGAAATCCCATCGAAAATTTCTCTTACTGGAAAAGGTATTAAAAAGTAAGGTGTTTCAAGAAGGAGCATACGATTGGGTAATTTCTCCTCGGGCAAAAATGGTGGAAAAATATCTTTCTCTCTTAAATCTTTAAACAACTTAATTTTTACTTGTCCATTACTGCGAGAAATAATAATCTCTCCATCTCCTAATGACTCCTTTTCTTCAATTTTCCTTTCTTTTCTTTTCAATCTAACGACTTTGCATTTTAAGGTTAGTTTATCCTTTACCACCCTATATCCATAACCTCTTTTATTAAATCTCAATGCAAATTCGTATATCATTTCGTATGCCTTTATTCCTATCAACTTTCCTTTGACAGGTGTGGCCAATCTAAATTCTTCATCAGAGACAAACTTTATGGATAAATTTTTAGATGTTCCAATGTTCATATTCCGAAGATACTCAACACCGCCCTGCATAGATATTGCATTATCTAATCCAGAAGTCACCACATCTCTAAGAAACTTGAATATGGAAACAAAGTTGGATTTACCTGAGGCATTAGCACCTATCAATACATTAAATTTACCGAGCTCAATGTCTAAGCTTTCAAAACTTTTAAAGTTTGTAGCTTTTATTTTTTTTATCATTTCCCATCTCCTTTTATTGGCGATGTTTGTCTATCCCGTTAATATCTGCATTGCGGATATACTTCCATTTCAGTGATATACACGCTCTTCTTCGAATGTACATTATACACCTCTCCTATTTTCCCCCACACCTCATCATACCTCTTACTCCACCTCGCAACTTTTTTGATGGATTCTCTAATGGAATACCCCCATACCCATGTGATTTCTAACATTTTTATCAAACTCACGCTTAAACTCCCTCCATTTTCGCTGATTGGATAGTATCTCCTTCCTCTTTTTGTACTTTAGGTAAGTTTAAAAGATCAATCACTATTTTTCTAACAATTTCTGTCATTTTTTATTTTTGCCAGATGTCGGCCAATTTTTGTGTGATGAATTCCCACAACTTTTCTGCTAAATTGAGTGCTTCTTCAGCTTCTTTATACGTGGGAACATAAAATTCGTCAGGGTATCTTACTCCTACTGCATAAAAAGTTAACTGTTCAATTTTGTCGATATCAATTGCCTCAAAATCTTTGTCCAATTTAATGCATAACTCAAGTAAAGTACTTATATCGTGAGTTTTCCCTACCTTGACGTCTTTATTTGTAAGATAGGCCTTGAGCATTTTCTCTACAGCCTGTTGAGCATGGAAGCATGCACTTTCCGTTGGAGGATCATCTGCTTCGAGTAAAATTCTTGCTGATCTTAAGTCACTGTGGGCTTTTTGAAGCCATCGCCTTACAATCTCGTCTTTCATAAAATGATCCCGTCTTCTGCTTCGTTGGACAAAGTGTTTACAACTTCCTTTTCTCTCTCATAAACTTTTTGAGTTTTTAAAATTATATCAAAGGATGCAGTGGGAATTGTGTTGTGCAACGATCTGAAAATTCTATACCAGAGTTTTTTCTTATCTATCGGAGCTAAATTTTCCTTAATGATTACAAGAATATCCCAATCGCTCCACTCCTTATAGCTTTCACTGGCCCTCGAACCGAATAAAACAATCTTATCGATTGTATAGCCATAATCCTTCACGGCCTTATGAATCTCCAGTTTTATTCTTTTTTCGAAATCCTTCACTAACATTCTTTACAAATATTAATGCAATTAATGGTGTATTTCCACACAACCGGGATATCCTTCACATATACATGGATGTACATGAAATCTCACATAACAAAAAACTGTATGGATGTTATTTTCGGATAGAAATGTGGCACATCTGAGGTAAGCTTCAGTTTATCTGATGAACTGGAATTAGGGAAAGTCACTAAAAGTCCTAAAAGTAGCTAAGTTTGCCTCTTCATTAATGAAATTTTTTTTACTTCATCCACCTTTCTCTCTTTTTCTCTCTTCCAGCCAGGTTATGGCTTTTTTGAGGCGTTTGATGCACTCATCTTTTCCGAGGACGGCCATGAGTTCGAAGAGACCGGGACCGAATGTTCGCCCTGTAACTGCAAGTCTCGTTGGATGGATGATTTTGGCGGCACTGACTCCAAGCTCCTCAGCAAGAGCTCTAACAACATTTTCAATGCTCTTCTCGTCAAAACTATCAAGATTTTCAAGTCGTTCAACGAGCAAACGCAATCTTTCCTCTACCCCCTCTTTGAAGTGTTTCTTCACACCCTTCTCGTCATAAGTTTCAACGTCTTTGAAGAAATACTCGGAAAGATCTATGAAATCTTTAAGTAAACGAACTCTCTCTTTTAGCAGGGGAACCACTTTCCGAAACCTTTCTCTATCTTCCTCAGTTTTTACAAGGCCGGCTTTTTCAACATACGGGAGGGCGAGTCGGTAAATTTCCTCATCGGCTTTCATCCTGATGTACTCGGAGTTGATCCAGTGGAGCTTGTCCAGGTCAAAGACTGCAGCGCGTTTCCCAACACGTCTCAAATCAAAAAGCTTTATCATCTCATCCTTTGGTACGATTTCTCTGTTATCACCAGGAGACCAGCCAAGTAGTGCGAGGAAGTTGAAAAGTGCTTCAGGTAGAATCCCTTCGTCCCTGTATTCGAGTACGGATGTTGCTCCGTGTCTCTTTGAAAGGCGTTTTTTATCAGGTCCCAGAATCATGGGCAAATGCGCAAATTCAGGGATTTCCCAGTCAAAAGCCTGGTAAATCAGTATCTGTTTGGGGGTGTTTGAAATATGATCCTCTCCTCTGATTACATGTGTTATCCCCATGTAGTGGTCATCGACCACAACGGCAAAGTTATAAGTGGGTATCCCATCTGATCTAACGATAACAAAATCCCCTATGTCTTTATTTCTGAATGAAATATGCCCCCTGATGATATCATCAAACTCCGTAGTCCCTTCGTTGGGTACACGAAATTTAATCGCGAGGGGTTTTCCCTGATACTTTGCGGGGTCAACTTCAAAACATTCCACTCCCCCACCCTCTTTTTTGAGCTCTTCGGGTGGCGTGTAACAGTAATATGCAAGGCCCTTTTCAATAAGTTCCCGGGCAAATTTTCTGTAAATTTCAAGTCTATCAAGCTGGTAAACGATATCCTCATCCCAGTTCAGCCCCAGCCATAGCATTGCCTCTTTGATATACTCCTCCATTTCCTTGCTTGATCGCTTAACATCGGTGTTTTCTATTCTTAATAAAAATTTTCCACCCTGATTGCGGGCGAAAAGCCAGTTATAAAGTGCCGTTCTTGCTCCTCCAACGTGGAGATAACCTGTTGGTGATGGAGCAAATCTTACACGAACCTCTTTACTCATAATTTTCTCCTCCCGAATGTTTCATGTGAAACATTTACAAGATATACGCTTAATCTCGCATTAGATGTTTTAAATTCCACCTTTGAAAAAGGGGATCAGAGGGGGCAGCGGTTAACATCCCCCATTGTCCCCCTTCTAAAGAAGGGGGATTTTCTAATTTGTAAAGAGCCCAACTCACATCCAATAAACTAAACATCCAATTTTGGGCATGTCTAACAGTCAACTTTATTTCCGTTCTTCTTTAACATACATCTCATAAAGGAATCTTGATGGTTCCTGATAGTATCTGAATCTCTTTTTGGGATAAGTCAAATAAAGTACCTCGGATGCACGGGTTATCGCAACGTAGCAGAGCCTCCGCTCTTCCTCTAAAGTTTCCTTTTCCGCCACCGATTTGAAGAGAGGAAATACTCCTTCGACCAGTCCCACAAGGAATACAACAGGAAACTCAAGCCCCTTTGACTGGTGGATTGTTATGATTTTCACACCGCCAACTGACCTGTATTCCTCTCCAAGATGCTGCATCATGAATACATGATTCAGGAATTCCCGTATCTCACCCTTTTTGAAAGAGCCAGCTATCCCGAGCAATTCGTTTATGTTGTCCTTCTCGATCAACCTCGATGGGGTATCTTTCTCATTAAGGTACTTAGTATAACCTGTTATCTCGTAAACTTCCTCAAGAAGTTCCTCGGGTGAGCGGACTCGAAGTTGATCTTCAGAGAAGGATGTAAGATAGTTCCAGAAATTTCCGAGCGCTTTTAGCATGTCTTCATCGAATTTTTTGGAAAATGTTGGCTTCCCAGTTTTATCAAAGTATTTCACTGCAGTTTTCGCATCCTTCGGATTCCACCTAAGGAATTTTATCAACATGTTTTGTAAATCCCGGGCTGTTCTGGTACCCGTAATAAATCTGAGGAATCCAATGGAAGCTTTTACTTCTTCTCTATCGTAGAATCCACCCACTCCAAGAACGTTGAACGGTATTTTTTTCTTACTGAATACTTCCTCAAACGGCCTTGAAAGTGAATTTAATCTGATTAGAACCGCTATGTCGTCAAAGCTCCTACCCCGCTCTCTTTCATCGAGGATCTTTTCCGCGACGAATTCAGCTTCATCCATCTCGTTTCTTGCTGCATAAAATTTTATAATTTCTCCCTTTGATTCTCTTAAAGGAATGATAAGTTTGTCTATTCTTGACTGGTTGTGAGAGATCAGAGTGTTTGCAACGTTGATAATTTCCTCAGGAGAGCGAAAGTTCTGGGTGAGGCGAACTTCTCGATAGTCGGGATAGAATTTCTTGAACTCCATGATATATATGTTTGATGCTCCTCTGAATCCATAGATAGATTGGTCGTCATCACCGGTTGCAAATAGGTTTTTGTGTTTGGATGAGAGTATCTGGAGGAGCACAAATTGTCCACGGTTGATATCCTGAAATTCATCAACAAGAATATATTCAAACTTCTCCCTGAATAGCTCTTTGATATCGTCATACTGCCTCAGGAGTCTTACAGAAAGGAAAATGAGGTCATCGAGGTCAATATATCCATTGAAAAAGAGCTCCTTCTGATACTTTTCGTAGGCTTCTGCAACCTCTTTTCTCCACTTGTGTTTTACATTTTGCAATAAATATTCGGGCGTTATTAAATTCGATTTGTATCGAGATATCTCCCTCAATATCGTCCGAATCTTTTCCTTTGCTCTGATTCCGGTTGCCCTCTCAAAGAGCTCTTCCCTTCCATCTCGTGATATGAGCTGAAATTCCTCAGGATACCCGATTCGTTCGATTCCATAAGAAACTATCTTTCTGCCAAGATAATGAAAAGTTCCTGTCCATAGATTTTTTGTGTTGCTTTCACCTATGAGTTTTTCAACCCGGTCTTTCATCTCTCCAGCGGCTTTTCCCGTAAACGTCACGGCGAGAATTCTGTCTGCGGGGATTTTTTTCTCGTGGATGAGGTAGGCGATCCTATGAACGAGCGTTGTGGTTTTCCCGGTACCTGCTCCTCCAAGCAGCAGAAAATAGCCGTCACCGTTAAGAACAGCTTCAATCTGTTCCTCTGTCAGACCTTCGAGCAATGGAGACGTTTTTCTTCTTAATTGCACAGCTTTCAAGGTCAGATCCTTCCCACCTTTTCTTAAATAGTCTTTAAGTGCCTGACGCATCTCAGAGGCAGTATGGTATCGTTCCTGAGGGTCTTTCTTTAAGGCTTTTTTTAGAATCTCGAAGAGTTCAGGTGATATTTTTGAGGGTTTTTTCAATTTTCCTTTAAAGATTTGATTTCTCAGGTCCTCAATTGTTTCTGCAAAAAATGGAGGATATCCAGCGATAAGTTCGTAGAGAACGCACGCAACGGACCAGAGGTCTGATTCCTTCCGCATTTTTCCACTCCATGCTTCCGGGGCCATGTAGATCGGTGTCCCTGCCATGGAGAAGCTCAAGCTACTTGAAAGAATGACAGCGAGTCCGAAGTCTGTAAGTTTCACAATTCCATCACTGGTGATCATTATGTTTTCAGGCTTAATGTCACGGTGTAGAACCCCCTTGGAATGTGCGTAGGACAGGGCCTCAAGTACATTGCTTATTATTGAAATAGCCCTTATTTCATCAATTGGTGCCTCTTCTTCGATCAGTTTTCGGAGAGAGTAGCCGTCAACGTACTCCATAACCAGTGCGAGCTTATTTTCGATGAGCTCGGCTGTGTAGAATCTGACAATGTTTGGGTGTTCGAGTGAAGCCAAGAGCTGAGCCTCCCTCTTGAGCATTTCAATATCTTTTTCACGGGTTCTTGAAACTTTGAGTGCGTATTTCTTTTCTGTAATGGTGTCAAAGACAAGGAAGACGTCGGCAAACTGTCCACCCCCTATCCAGGACTCAATTCTGTACTTTCCAAACTTACGCCTTAGCATGAAATTTTAATTTAATACTTCATCCTCTCAATGACAATCCAGTTGTCCCTGAGCTTTGCACGTTTTTCCACAATCTTCCGGTATCCTGGATAGTATTTTTTGTCATAGATTCCACCCAGACGAATGGTCTCATCACTGTAGTGAACTTTTCCCGAAGATTCAAAAATTATGGAGTTAAACTTCATGAATTTGACCTCTCCCCTGTAATTCTCAGGGAGATATCTCACACTGTATCCGGGCGGAAGATTTATAACGATGTCCTTTATACTTCTGTAATTTCGTGAAAAATAGAGCGGATTGTTTCTTACAGTTGCCCCCACATCTTCTGCTGTGTAATCCGAAAGATCCGGCATTTTCAGGAGAATGAGGTTGTCGGCTACAATGGCATACTCAGGAATATGGTAGTAAAGTGAGAGCTTTGGAGGAATTCTCAGATCATTCAGATCTGAAAGATTAAAGGAATCAAGCACAATTCCTGGTGCCCACGTGATGCTCTGTTCGAGAAGTTTCTCAATTTCAACTTTACGAAATTGCTTGAGTGCTCTGACGGTAACACCATCTTCTCCTCTGTACATAGCATTATCCTCTATGACAAGATCACCTGAGTTGTTAAGAGTTATATTCATAAGATCAATTTCACCCTCTCTTTCTGGTGAAATGAAAGGAATTTCTACCACTCTCCCGTTGAGCGTAACACCATTTATTCCCTGATAAGCCGGTCTAACGTAGCCAAACGGTATTTTATCATTCGTGGGGTCGAGATACACGGTGTCGAGTTTTACAATCAAATCGGTGAACTGAGATAAATTTGCGTCTTTGTGGAAACTCCAGTTGCCTTTTGAAACTGCAAGAATTAGCTCAGGTGCGAGGCCAAATTTTTTGTAAAGAGCATAGAGCAGGAATGCCTTATCCACCTCACTTCCAGCTGATTTCTTGATTACGTGTGCAGGTGGTTTTGGAAAAATGCTGTAGGATTCCCCATTTACAGGCACTCTTTTAATATCCTGGGCAACGAAACGGTAGATGGCAAAAACAGAGTCTGCAAATGTCATTGACTTGCTAACCAGTGAGTCGAGGAGATTCTCAGGATTGAAATCCGCGAGTATCGAGTTCACATAATCTCTATAGAGTTGCATTCCATTCGGGTATTTCAATCCACATGTAACTGACGGAAGAATGTAATGGATTGGAGGCATATTGGGTTCGATAATGTAACCCGGGTGATTCTGCAAGGTTAAGTAAATTTTTTTCTCTCCATTTTGTACTGTTTCGGTTTTCTCTCCGTTGAAGTTTTTAACATTATACGAGAGGAGCTTTTCCGGACCTTCGATCTTCACGTATTCTCTGTAGGTAGGGTCTATATCTCCCATTGTTATCGTTCTGTAAGCCGGGTGGTGAATGTCCCTTCTCCCGGTGATTTTTATTTCGAAATCGAGAACATTTCCAGGTTCACCTTCTGGAATGGCAAATTTTACCTGATGAAGGTCATCGTACTCTGGAAAGCTCGAGTAGACCGATGCGTCTTCGATGGCGTTGTCCATGATGGATACAACTCTTCCGTCCCTTGTCACGGTCCTTGCGAACACAATTTCCCCATTCTCATAGCTTTTGTGGTATTTGAAAATCTGATTTGCTGCTCTTTTCCCTCTTTCTTTTAGGATTTTTATAATCCTTCTCTCGGTGTACACGAAAGAGCTGTCCGGATTTAGTTTGAAATTCTTGATTACGAAAATATTGACGTATCCAGCACGAGGAAATAGGGAATCTACGGGGACTTTGAGTGCCTTAAGAAGAAGAGTGTCTTTTATGTCGGAATCCTTCTCCCAGGTATCTCCGGGCCGTTTCCTGGATGATTCTATGCTTAAAACTTTCCCCACTGGTATTATAACCTTACCGTGGGAGGTTAAAATTTCGACAAACTCATCATTGATATTTGTTACAGAGCCGTTAATTTCTTCGCCATTTTTGAGATAAACGATGTCCCTTGTCAGAACTCTGGGACTCCTGCTCATGCCAAAAAGTGGAAGTATCAGAAAAAGTAAAAGGATCTTTCTCATCTTATTTACCTCCTTCGAGAATTACGGGTTTGCGGAGATGCCTCAGAAGCAACAAAAGATGGTTTTTGTAACTGTCGTAGTCACTTTTCGGTATAATCCTATCCCATCTCCTGAAGATGTCATGATACTCAAACCTTTCAGTACCTATCTTTTTAAAGTAAGACCGGTAAGAGAAATGTTTGTCCTGTATGTCCAGTGAATCTGGCAGGTATTTAAGTTTATATCCACTAAAGGTCACGTAAAAATCGTGGGAGACTTTATAAGAAGTCCTGTAAACTATGTTGTAATGGCGATTTTTGACGTTGATCTCCGGGAATCTATACCTGTTTTTCAAATCCGGGAGTTCGAGCAGATGCAGGTCTCCAATATTTTTTAGATAACCCGGGATATCAAAGGTTATTTTCAGATAAAACTGTTTTGACAGGTCGTAAAGTGGTCCGAGTTCGTAGGAAACGAGCTTTGCGCCGGGAGATGTCATCTGGATCATCTGCTCCATCCTGTTGGTTCTTTCCTTCTCCTTCACATGCTGCCAGTACCACCTCACCCCTGCCTCAAAATCTCCTGTATACTGGCCTAAAAATTCAACCCTCGTTGTTCCATCAGATTTTATAGTTAGCTTATATGTATACTTTCTCCAATTGTCTTCAGGAGGTGGGACCTTAATGAACGAGATTTTTCTGAGCTGTGCATTCAAGGCCCATACACCGTGATCAGCTGACCAGAAGTATGGATATCTGCTCGTTGACCCCGTGGCATCAAGATAAAAGTCTCTTCCGTCTCTTGTTAGAATTTCAGTTATTGCATGATTACCCTGAAATGACGGGATGTCTTTGATAAATGTTCCCTGGTCATTTGTCTCAATGTAGACAGGATATCCCATTACACCTATTGCTCTGAGGAGGGTGGAAAACAGGATTGATTTGTCTGTGCAGTCACCGTAGCCCTTCTTCAGGGTTTCAGATGCCGGATGTCCTGACACACCAGATGATGCACCACCCTTGATAGAAATGTAGCGAATATTTTGTTGAACCCAGTAATAAATCCGCGCGATTGAATCATCTAAATTCGTAGCACCTTTCACAATACTATCTGCAAGTGCTTGTATCTCAGGTGTTATAACCATCCTCTTTTTCTGGAAATTGGCGTACCAGGTGTAGAGGTAATCCCAGGATTTCTGATTTGTAACTGCCACCATAGGTATTACATCCATGAGGGGTGGCATCTGGGGCTCGTCAACCACAGGGTCAATGTCGTTCATGGAAAATTTGTAAAGTTTGTAAGGTCCCGTCTGCTTTTCTGAGTATTTAACATTCTGTGGTGAAGTGTTTCTAACGAGATATTTGAAATAACTGCTTGCTGGGAGCTTGAATGTAACCTCGGAGTGAAAAACAGGTTTTTTCCCCCCGAAGAACCATCTCTCAGAAAAAACATGCTTGTCCCAGGGATTGAAGACGTTGTATTCGTAGACATATTCAACAATGTCTCCCACTTCGACTCCCGGGATCGTGAAACTCATAACCTTTCCTTTCCCAAAGAATTCAAGTCCTGACTTAGGCTTTGTCACTTTTATGTCTTTCGGATTGAGGTAGATGACCCTGCCATCGGGTTTGATGCACCTGGCAGCGAGAACTCTCGCTTTCATCATATCTTCATCGATGTATATTGTTACATTCGCCCAATCGCGTGCTTCGTCTTTTAAAATTAGTCCCTGAAAGTGATATCGGTTGTACTGGCTGGAATCTGGCTCCATTTCGTAGAAACCTTTATCAAGCAGCACGATCCCGCTGGCATCAGGATATAGGCGACGAGCCTTTTTCGCCTTCTCCAAAATGCTATCCACATTTTCAAGCTTGTATTTGACTGGAAGGTAGGCTGACGCTCCACCTGTGAAGATCACCTTTTTCACATCCAATTTACTTACAACGGTATCGTCCAGAATATATAATCCGTCTTTTAGCTCTATCCGATTGCTTTTAATTACCTTTCCATTGAATAGTACAACTTTGTGAGCGAATAATTGAGAGACTATCAGTACTCCTGCAAATAAGATTTTCCTCATGTTAATCTAACCTCCGGGAAAAGTTTTCACAAATTATACATCAGAATATACGCTCCAAGAAGTTGCATAATCTATTCCGTCTCCATATCATTTTTAGCGATGGGTATTCCAAAAATTCCTGAGCCCGCCAAGTTGATAATTGGGTTAATCTTTGTTCCCGAGTTTCACGACAACGCCTTAACCCGTCTGGAGGAAGAGTTCGGTCCCATAACATTGCGCAGTAAAGTAATCCCTTTTGATAAGACAGACTACTATGAGCCTGAAATGGGCAAAGGGCTAAAACGCCAGTGGATAGCGTTTGGGGAACTGGTTGAGCAGGATAAAATTGCGGAAATCAAGCTTAAAACCAACGAAATAGAGAGGGAGTGGATGGAGCTGGGAAAGAGGAAAGTTAACATTGATCCTGGATACGTGACCGAATCCAAGCTCGTTTTAGCCACAACGAAGAATTATTCTCATCGAATTTACCTTGGTCAAGGAATATATGCAGAAGTTACTTTAATTTTCAGACGAAAAGTAGGATTTGAACCTCTTCCCTGGACGTACCCTGACTATAGAAGTAAAGAGGCTCTTGAATTTTTCAACATGGTGAGGGAGGAACTGAAGGAGGCTCTCAGGGAATACCGTGCAAGGATGCTTGGTCTAAATGATTAAATTGGAGGTTGAGAATGCTAAAGACATTCAAAGATGTAATCGAAATTGCAAAGGGAAAGGGAACAAAAAGACTCGTCGTGGGAGCTCCGCATGTGCTCCCCATGATTGAGGGCCTTGAGCTTGCCATCAAGGAGGGACTTATAAAGCCAATTCTCATCGGAGATGTTGAAAAGATAAGGGGTCTGATTGAGCAGACAAATTTTGATGAATCAGACTTTGATATAATACCGGCAACGGACGAGTTTGAGGCGACTTTCAAGGCTGTGGAACTTGTTAGAGATGGCAGGGCTGACCTAATTTTGAAGGGGAAAATTGGGACACCTGATTTTCTGAGGATAATCCTGCACAGGGAAAGGGGACTGCGTACAGGCAGGATTCTTTCCCACATTGCCCTCCACGAGGTTCCAGAAAAGTATCATAAGATGATTTTTCTAACTGATGCTGGCATGAATATTAGACCTGATCTTGAGATGAAGATAAAAATTCTTGAAAATTGCCTTGAGGTAACAAGGGAAATAGGGTATGAGAGGCCAAAGGTGGCGATTCTTGCATCCATTGAGACCATACATCCGGATATGCCCGAGACACTCGATGCTGCTGCTATTTCAAAACTGGCAGATAGAGGACACTTTGGGAATGTCGCTGTAGATGGCCCGCTTGGATTTGATCTGGCTGTTTCCAGGGAGTCCGGAAAGATCAAGGGAGTAACCGGTGAAGTTATTGGTGATGCCGATATCATGCTCGTACCGGATGTAGCAACGGGAAATATTATGTCAAAGACCATGATTTACTTTGCCAATGCCCTTGTTGGTGGAATCGTGGTGGGAGCTAAAGTGCCTGTTGTTTTGCTTAGCCGCTCAGACACTCCGATGATGAAATTAGCCTCAATAGCTTTTGCAATAAGTGTGAGTTGAAGTTGTTATATCTTTTTTCGAAGATTATAATAACCACCACAAAATCCCAAATGCTGAAAGGAGGAAAATTCTTATGAGAAAATACATTCTATCGGCTATCGCAATCATATTTCTTGTATCTTGTGCAACATCCCCCCATAAATCAAGTGTAAAAATTTATATTCAACAGAATAATTTCAAGAAAGCAGTAAGAGAGGGTAAACTCTGGGTAAAGGACGAGCCCCAGAATCCGGAGGCGTACCTCTGGCTCGCAAGAGCCTACATTGGATCAAGAGACTACACAGATGCAGCGGAAAATCTTGAGAAAGTCTATAAGCTTGATACACAGAAAAAATACGTGTCCAAATTCGGTCAAACGGAGTACCTAACATTTTTCAATGCCGGTATTACAGCCTATAAAAACAACAAACTCGACAAAGCCATTGAATATTTAAAATACGCCATCAAAATAAATCCAAAGGACCCAAAGGCCTACCTTTCACTTTCAAGTATTTACCAGAAAGCTGGAAAGAGTGACAAGGCGAGAGAGGCTTTGAAAAAGGTTATCGAGCTTGATCCGAACAACAAACAGGCTCTCTACTACCTTGGACTCATGGAAGAAGTTGCCGGGAACACTAAAGAGGCCCAAAAACACCTTGAGAAGCTGGTCTCTCTTGATACAACCTACGCACGCGCTTATTTCGAATTAGGTGTAATCTACTTTAAGAAGAACAAGTATGAAAAGGCTTACGAGAATTTCATGAAGGCTGCCAAGCTTGACACAACTGACGCGAATGCATGGCTTAACGCCGGTGTCGCCGCCCTTAACTTAAAGAAGTACGAAGCAGCAATCAAGGCATTTGAGAAATATGTTAGCTATAAACCCAACGATAAGACAGCATGGATCAGTTTAGGAGAGGCCTATTTTGAGAAGGCTGTAGAGGATACTACCAATGTCAATGAGGATTATTTGAAAAAAGCAGTTGATGCATTCAATCAGGCGAGAGAGCTTGATCCAAACAATCCTGACATTTACTTCTATCTTGGGAACACCTACAAAGTACTGGGTGAGATCGTTAAAGACCCAGGTCAGAGGAAGGTTTACAAAGAGAAAGCAATTGAAATGTTCAAGAAAGAGCAGGAACTGAGGAAGGGGAAATGAAAAAAGACTACTTATCTGTCCTTGATTTGAATAAGGAAGAGACGATGGCCCTCATTTCGAGGGCCATCGATCTAAAAAAGGCATCTTACAGAGGGGAAGAGCTTAAGGGGAAAACCTTTGCTCTGATTTTTGAAAAACCATCCTTGAGAACCAGAACCACTTTCGAGGTTGCCATTCATCATCTTGGTGGTTATCCGATTTATCTTGCGCCAGGTGACATAAAATTGGGTGTCCGTGAGCCTGTAAAGGATGTTGCCCGTAATCTGGATAAATGGGTTGAGGGAATTGTCGCTCGAGTTTTTGCTCACTCCACTCTCGAGAAGCTTGGTAAGTTTGCAAAAATTCCGGTGATTAATGCTCTCTCAGACTTTGAGCATCCCTGTCAGGCTCTTGCCGATTTTATGACGATTTTTGAAATAGCGGGAACTTATAAAGTAAATCTTAGCTTTATTGGGGATAGTAACAACGTTTCCAACTCTCTTATGCTTCTATCTGCTATGCTTGGAACCAATTTCACACTTGCCCATCCGATAGGATATGAGCCTGATACAAAGATTGTGGAAACAGCTTTTGAGCTTGCACGCAAAACAGGAGCTCTGATAAAGATTACAACAGATCCATTGGAAGCTGCAAAGGGGGCAGATTTTATCTACACAGACGTCTGGACATCCATGGGCCAGGAAGCGGAAAGAGAAAAACGTTTGAAAGATTTCCAGGGCTATCAGGTTAATATGGAATTACTTTCCTATGCCTCAAAAGATGTTAAAGTTATGCACTGCCTACCCGCCCATAGGGGTGAGGAGATAACCGACGATGTGATAGAGTCTGAACATTCAGTGGTGTTCCATCAGGCAGAGAATCGTATGCACACCGAGAAAGCCCTGTTTCTTAAACTCTTTGAGAGTTAGAAAACAATGAAGATCGCTATTGGTGCCGATCACAGAGGATATAAACTGAAGAGAGTTCTCGTAGAATTTCTTCGGGGAAAAGGGCATGATGTGACTGAATATGGTGCCCAAAGTGAGGAATCCTATGATTACCCGGATGCAGCGATTCCTGTGGGTGAGGCTGTTTCGAGTGGAAAAGCAGATAGGGGAATTCTGATCTGTATGACGGGAATTGGAATGTCTATTGCCGCGAATAAAGTTAAAGGAGTGAGGGCTGCCCTTGTCACATCTGAGGAATTTGCCGAGCTTTCTCGAAGACACAACAACGCCAACGTAATATGTCTCCAGGGTGGATACGTTGATCCAGAGGATGCCAAAAAGTTTGTTGAAATTTTCCTGAAGACAGATTTTGAGGGTGGGAGACATGCAAGAAGGGTGAAGAAAATTACAGATTACGAAAGCTCACATTGATCTTTTATAGGAATTTTTCAGTAAAACCTGCTTGAGCCTCATCCCCCAATGTAAGAAAATACAAAAATTCGTATGCAATCCTTTAAAATTTCACGGAATTAATAGGTAATAACAAAGGTTAACATGATTGAACACCTTGAAGATTGAATATGGGTCAAAATCATTCATTGAATTCAAAAATCCCCTCTTCAGAAGGGGAAATAAGGGGGATGTTAAATACTTTGAAAAACCCCCTGTCTCCCTCCTTTTCAAAGGGGGATTTTGGGAAATCTTTTAAGAGATTAAGTTATAAACAATAAATACTGGAGGTCCGATATGAAGGGAGCAATTATTCAGTTTGAGCCGGTTCTTGGCGAAACAGAAAGAAACATTGATAAAATTGTATCCGAGATCAAAAACCTGGATGCGGATTTTGTGGTCTTACCGGAGCTCGCCACCTCTGGATACTTATTTCTCTCAATGGATGAAGTGAGACCTTTTGCCCTTAAACCTGATGATGAGAAACTCAAACCCATTTATGAGGCTGCATATCAAAAGAATACTATGGTGGTTCTGGGTTTCCCTGAACTTGCAGATGACAAAGTTTACAACTCCTCAATTGCTATTCTTCCGGACGGAAAGTTTTATGTTTACAGGAAGACTCATCTATTTTTTAAAGAAAAAGATGCCTTTTTACCCGGAGATACAGGATTTTTTGTTTTTGACTATTTAGGTGTCAAATTTGGAATGATGATTTGTTTTGACTGGTTTTATCCTGAGTCTGCGAGAGTTCTCGCCAAGAAAGGGGCAGAGGTGCTACTGCATGTTTCAAACCTTGTGCTTCCGGGCATGGCACAGAAGGGTATGGTGGTTCGCTCTATGGAAAATAGGGTTTTCTCTTTCACGGCCAACAGAATTGGAAGGGAAGAGAAGGGTGAGATTTCCCTTAAATTTACAGGCATGAGTCAGGTTGTATCCCCAAAGGGTGAAGTGTTGAGCAGGGCTGCGGAAGATCTTGAAGAAATCATTCATATTGAATTTAATCCTGAGGAGGCACTCAACAAGAACATTACAGAGCTTAATGATATTTTTAAAGACAGAAGACCGGAGTTTTATGAAGGACTTTGCGATTAGTGCCATACTTGTCGCTCTCCTTTTAGGTGGAAGTCCCTTCCCTAAAAATGATCCGTGGTTTGCGAAGGATAAATCACTACATTTTTCAGTCTCCTTTACACTATTTAACTTCTTTTATATGGGTACAGGTGACAAGACTACCTCTCTGGAGCTCACACTCTCGGTGGGAGTGCTCAAAGAACTTGTAGATCTAACGATAAGGAAAACAGGCTTTAGCTACAAAGATTTACTTTACGATGTGTTAGGAACTTTACTGGCACACGAAACATGATTGGAACAGTAGTTAATACTATCACAGTTTTAATCGGGAGTACAGTTGGTACGATCATAGGAGATCGTCTGCCAGAAAAAATTCATACAAAGGTGATGGAGGGAATAGGTCTTGTAACAATTCTCATTGGGATGAAGATGGCCTTTGATGTGAAGTATATACTGGTGGTTATTGGGTCTATTGCACTTGGAGGGGTAATCGGTGAAGCAATTGGGGTAGAGGAGTACCTTGAAAAATTTGCAGACAAGCTGAAAAAGAGGTTCGCGTCCGAGGATAAAAAGGACTTTGTTACGGGGTTTGTGACCTCTACTTTACTTTTTACGGTGGGTCCCATGACGATTCTTGGGTGTGTGCAGGATGGTCTTTATGGAAATCATGAGTTACTCTTTGCAAAATCCATGCTCGACGGTATCTCCTCTCTCGCCCTTGCATCTGCTATGGGTGTAGGAGTGATATTCTCCGCTCCAGCTGTGTTAGTAATTCAAGGAGGACTCACACTCTTGAGTTCGTACTTTATATTCCTCACGAAGACCCCGTTTTTGCAGGATTTTACATCAGTTGGGGGATTAATAATCATCGCGCTCGGTTTGAGACTCCTGAGAATAAAAGATATCAAGCCGGGGAACTTTCTACCCGGGCTGGTGGTCGTAATCTTTTTGGATTGGATCGCCACCCTTATTTGAGCTCACTTCTTGCGTGGGTGGGTCCTGTCATAAATTTTTTTGATTCTTGGTAAAGAAAGATTAATATAAATTTCGGTTGTTGCTATACTTTCATGGCCGAGGAGCTCCTGTATGGTTCTCAGATCAGCTCCATTTGATAACATGTGAGTGGCAAAAGAATGTCTCAGTGTGTGGGGGTGAATGCCGTAAGTGGCTGATAATTTTTTGAAAGAATTATTCACAACTCTCCAGATCATATCACGAGTTAAAGGGTTGCCTGATTTGCTCACAAACAGATGATTACTCTTGGGTCTGAACCTTTCCCTTATCTGAAAATATTGAAATAGTGCATCAAAAGCAGGAGTTCCAAGGGGAACGATCCTCTCTTTTCGTCCTTTTCCCATGACCCTGATTTCTCTTCTCTCTAAATCCAGATTGTTGAATTCCAGATCAACGAGTTCAGAGACTCTCATCCCAGTAGAGTAGAGCAGTTCAACGATCGCCTTGTTCCGGATGTCAAAAATATTCGTGGGTTTCCAGCTCTCAAGCATTCTAACGAGTTTTTCTTCGCTGATGACATCGGGTAGCGGCTTGTCTAACTTGATGTTCAGAATCCCGGTGGCTGGATTTGCTTTTATCAATCCGTTCGATTGGAGAAAGTTATAGAACCTTCTAATGGCCGAATGTTTTCTTCTCACAGTACTTCGTGAGAATCCGTGGGTAAAGAGGTCACGGAGATAGGATTTTAATTCTGGTCTTGTAAACTGAACAGGGTCTGTTTTACCAAATCTCTCTCTCATGTAGTCAAGGAGTCCCAGAAGGTCTCGTCTGTACGCATCAATGGTGTTGGTGGATAGATTTTTCACAGATGATAGATAGGTTAGAAAATCTTCGATTGTTTTATCCATTCCTCAAGAGACTCCTCCGCTCTTTTAACGATGAATTCTCTACGGTTTTTCCTTTTGATTTTTGGGGGAATTTCTTTGAAAAGTCCAATATTTGCATTCATGGGCTGAAAATGTTTTGGATCCGAATTGGCAATGTAATCGAGGAGTGCACCAATCATGGTGTGTATCGGAAATTTGCCAGGATCTCGGCCCGAAAGCAGCAGAAAAGCATTGATACCGGCCACAAGTCCACCCATAGCGGCCTCAACGTAACCCTCTGTGCCAACTAACTGCCCTGCAATGAAAAGATTTTCCCTTACTTTGGTTTGAAGGGTGGGGAGCATAACAGCGGGAGCTTTGATAAAAGTGTTTCTATGCACAGCGCCGTATCTTAGAAATCTGGCATTTTCAAGGCCAGGTATCATCCTGAAAACCCTCCTCTGTTCTGGTATTTTGAGCTGCGTTTGAAACCCTACGAGGGAAAAGGCCGTTTTCTCCTTGTTTTCTGGCCGTAGCTGGACAACAGCGAAAGGTTCTTTACCTGTTCGTGGGTCTGGCAGGCCAGAACCACGTAGAGGACCATACCTGAGAGTCTCACGTCCTCTTCTGGCCATCTCTTCAATAGGTAAGCAACCCTCAAAATATTTTGCCTTCTCCCCTTTTTCGAAATCGTGCCCCATGTAAACCTCAGCATTTATCAGGGCCTCATAAAATCTGTAGTACTCCTCCTCATTCATAGGGGCATTGAGATATGAGGAATCATCCCACCCATGCCTGTCCTTGTAATAGAGCTTTTCAAAATCCAAGCTCTCTGCATCAACGATGGGGGACAAGGCGTCAAAGAATGATAAATATTCAACTCCAAGAATTTCCTGTAGGGATTTTGCAAGTGGATCGGAAGTGAGAGGGCCGGAGGCAACGATAACCACTTCATCCTCTGGAATTTCCTGAACCTCTTCTCTCAAAACTTCAATGTTTTTGAAACTTTTCAGAGTCTTTGTTATGAAGCTGGAGAATTTTTCCCTATCAACCACAAGGGCTTTACCACCCGGGAGTTCCGCAAATTCTGCGGCTTTCATTACCAGTGAGTCGAGCCTTTTCAGTTCTGCCTTCAGAAGTCCATGA
>JALSOD010000013.1 GCA_026986655.1 Caldifarciminota bacterium
TGTTGGGAAAGTACCAAAATATTTAAAAAGCATAGATATTGGAGCACTAACTCTACTCGAAATTTCAAACATAGATTTCAAAAAATCAGTCAGCGAAATTCAATTGAAAGAACTCATGCGGAGAGCTGAACATTTCCTATCTCCTTTCATATCCCAAGCCCGGGTGGAAAAGACCATTGGAATTGGTGGAACCGTAACCAATCTTGCGGCAATTAAGCTTGGATTGACAAAATACGAAGGTAACAGAGTACATGGATTAAAAATTTCCTATACCGAAATCATCAGCATCCTGAAAATCCTGAGTTCTCAACCCGTGGAACTCAGGAGGATGGTTTCGGGATTACAACCTGAAAGAGCGGAATTGATAATTCCGGGTCTATCAATCGTCCTTGCCATATTAAATCTTTTCGGACAGGATGAGCTAATCGTCAGCGATTGGGGATTGAGACACGCGCTTCTTTCGAAATGTCATGAAAGAGCTCCGAATAGATAGAAAAGGGCAAACACGTAAGAATCAAATCCCATTCCCGCAATCACGGCATCTGCAGCTCTCGCTGTAACAAGCCTCTGACGAAAATCCTCCCGACTAAAAACATTACTGATGTGAACCTCCACAATCTTGCCAGGAAAGGCTTTCAAAGCATCCAGTATGGCAACACTATAATGAGAATAGGCACCGGGATTTATTATTATCCCATCAGCCCATTCAATCGCACCGTGAATAAAGCCCACAATCTCTCCTTCGCTGTTAGATTGAAAGAATTTGATCTCTATTCCCTTGCCTTCAGCAGCTTCAATCAGCATTTTCTCCAGATCACGGAGAGTCATTCTCCCGTAAATCTCAGGCTCTCTCTTCCCGAGGAGATTTAAATTTGGCCCATTAATGACCGCTATTTTCATCAAAACACCTCCCCAAAATTATTAATTTTGCCAATTTAAAGACTGGAAGACTCTTCCAAAGAGAGAAAGTCCACCATCTACGACGTCACCCGTAATTTTCACCAAACCATCATTGCAAAACAAGGATTCTATATGCATTTTGGTCCCTCCGACCGGAAAAATCCACCAAGGAAAATCCCTTTTGTCATCTTTTAAACACTAATTCATCCAGAGACAGGGATTTAATAACAACTTCGCCAGGTGAGACGGGAATGACGAAATCAACTTTTCCGCTCTTCATCTTTTTATCGTGCGTGATCTTCTCCATTAGCCGTTCAGCATCAAGATTTTCTGCCTCAAGTAATTTCTTTAACAACCCAAATTTATCAAGGAGCCTAACTATTCTTTTTGAGAAATTTTCATCAGTCATGCCAAATTTCACGCCAATCTCCAGGGATTTAACCAATCCGATCGCCACCGCTTCCCCGTGATAAATTTCGAGAATTACTTCGTATGCATGACCGAATGTGTGACCGAGATTGAGAAGTTTCCTCACACCAGACTTTTCCTCAAAATCCTCTCTTACTATGTCCATCTTCACCCGTACTGTCCGATAAATAACTTTTGAAAGCAGAGGAATATTACGATTTAATAATTCATCAGAATGTTCTTCCATAAAATCTATGAGATCGGGATCCCCAATGATAGCTGACTTAATAATCTCTGCAAATCCCTGCCTGTAAGCCCTTGAATTAAGTGAAATCAGCGCGAGGGGATCAATTATAATCTTAAATGGATGGTAGAATGTCCCAATTACATTTTTAATACGACCGAAGTTGAGTGCATTCTTTCCACCTATACCGGCATCAACCTGTGATAGTAATGTCGTTGGAACATTGATAAACTTTATTCCCCTTTTATAGGTTGAGGCAATAAAGCCACTGAGATCTGAAGCAGCCCCGCCCCCGATAGAAACCAGGGTGCCGTCTCTATCAATACCGGCGTCCATCAAACTTTTGTATATTTTCCTGGCAACACCCAGTCCCTTTGCAACATCTCCATCAGGAATCAGGACAATATTTTTACTTTCAAAAAAATCGCGGAACACCCTCCAGACTTTCCTCTGAATAACATAAATATTCCTGCCCTGTATAAATTCATCCATTCTTTTGATAGCGCCTGGCTCTATAAGAATATCTTCGATCCCATCAACTCTTTCCTGTGTCTCAAAATTAAGATGGTAAAGAATCCTCTGGGCCACAATCTCCGGCTTTCTTTCCGTGGTTTCAATTTTTACAGGCACCTTTGAATATACGGGTTCTCTTTCCTTAAGAATTTTCCAGATATTTCCTTCTGTGTTTTCCCTGATTAATGGCCGTGAGTGTGGATATTTCATGCATCTTTTAACAAGTTCATCCCCGGTCGCATGTAAATATATCATCAGTGAATTTTTCTTGAGAGAATCGAAATTGCGATCATCAAGAATAGCACCACCACCTGTGGCTATTATGACATTTTCTAAGTTTTCAAGCATAGAAATTACCTCTCGCTCGTACTCTCTAAAACTTTTCTCACCGTGAAGCTCGAAAATTTGAGGTATGGTTTTACCCACTTTTTTCTCAATCAACGAATCTGTATCAACAAATTCCCATCCTAAAATTCTTGATAATAGTTTGCCAACAGTGGTTTTGCCACTGCACATCATACCTGTCAGGACGATTTTTCTGGGATTCATTTTTATAGACCAAATCTCCTGAAAATCTCGTCTACATTTTTAAGGTAATTGTGATTAAGTGCTTCCTCAATCTCCTCATCAGTAAGGTGTTCCCTGATTTTTTCATTTTTTCTAATAAGATCCTCAAATGGAGATCCGGTTTTCATTGCCTGATGGGCAGATTCCTTCACCCACTCATAGGCTTCACCACGGGGGACACCTTTTTGAACAAGGGCAAGTAACACAGCTTCAGACAGGTAAAATTTTCCGTACTTTACAAGATTTTCGTTGATTCTCTCAACATTAACAACTAAGTCCTTGACGATATTTTTTAATAATCCAAGCGCATAATAATAGACGGATAGGGCATCCGGTATAATAAATCTTTCTGTTGAGGAGTGAGAAATATCTCTTTCGTGCCAGAGAGCTATGTTTTCCATTGCCGCCATGGCATATCCTCTGAGTAGTCTCGCAAGTCCACAGAGTCTCTCACTCTTGATAGGATTTCTTTTATGAGGCATTGCTGATGAACCACGCTGTTTTTTTCTGAACGGCTCCTCGAGCTCCCCGACCTCGGTTCTCTGAAGAAGTCTTATCTCAGTGGCTAATTTCTCAATATTTCCAGCTGAGATCGCAACTATATCAAAGACAAAGGCATATCTATCTCTCGGTATAATCTGCGTAGAAACCGGCTCAGGCTTCAGGCCAAGCTTTTCCAGTGCCCGCTTCTCAACTTCAGGAGAAATGAAAGAGTAATTTCCTACTGCTCCTGAAATCTTACCGTAACTTATCATTTCGATCGCCCTTTCTAAATTTTCTTTATCCCTCAAAAAGGCTGAATAGTACGATAGGAATTTCAGTCCGAGACTTGTTGGCTCAGCAAAAACTCCATGCGTTCTTCCCATTATGGGCTGGTACTTAAACTGGACAGCCCTGTCCTTCACACTCTCAGTGAGATTGCTGAGGGCCTTTAGATTTAAAAGAAGAGCATCCCTGAGGATCATGGAATTAGCAGTATCAACCACATCAGAGGATGTGAGCCCGTAGTGGAGATACCTTGCAGGTTCACCAACTATTTCCTCAATAGTCAATAAGAATGCGATAACATCGTGATCAACCTCTTTCTCTATCTCCTTGGCCCTTTTTGATACCCGGAAGAAATCCACTCTTTCCATCTTATCCTTCACAGCGCGAGGCACATCTCCAGGAATTATTCCAAGGGATGCTTCTGCCTCAGCGACCGCAAGCTCCACCTCGTACCACTTTTGATATTTGAATTCATCCGTGAATATCCTTTTTATTTCATCTTTCCAGTATCTCTCAATCATTTTAATATATCCTGTATAAAAATTGTGGAGTTTCCAGCTTCT
This sequence comes from Caldifarciminota bacterium, assembly GCA_026986655.1. Taxonomy (GTDB): domain Bacteria; phylum Hydrothermota; class Hydrothermia; order B15-G9; family WFZT01; genus WFZT01. The sequence goes on from JALSOD010000013.1 coordinate 3,964, forward strand.
CTTCTACTCTGTCAAGGATAAAGTCAATGACTGAAAGCCGCCTCCTTCTCTTCCTGTACAACAGATGAACGGCTCCTTTTATTCCACACATCTTTTTAAGTATGTTTACAGCATCGTCAAAAGATCCAAGTGTATCGACAAGTCCAAGCTTCAGAGCCATCCGACCTGTGAAAACTCTTCCATCAGCAATTTTCTTTACACTATCCACTGACATTTTTCTCGCAATCGCAACCTCTTCAACGAATTGATTATAAACATCCATCAATACATCCTTAAAAATACGTCTTTCTTCGGGTTTCATTTCACGGAATGGGGTACCTGTATCTTTAAAGCGACCGGTTTTAATAATCTCAAACTTTATTCCATGCTTTTTTAGAAATTCGGAAACCACTGGAAACTCTGCTATGACTCCAATTGAACCCGTGACCGTGCCGGGATTTGCCACAATCCTGTCAGCAGCAAGTGAAACGTAATAACCACCTGAAGCAGCTACGTTACCAAAACTCGCAACTATTGGTTTACCTGACTTCTTCGCTCTTTTAAGCGCCTCTAATATTTCCTGAGTCGGAGCTACAGCTCCACCGGGAGAATCTACACGAAGCAGAATTCCTCTTACAGACGACATCTTCCTGAGCTTGTTTATCCAAACAACCAGAGAATCCGAGCTTCTAATTGTGCCTTTTATCTCAACAACCCCGATTTCTCCTGCCGCTCCTTTAAATCTCAATATAGAGGACGATTTAAGGAGCATCCAGAGAACCCCGGCGACAACTATAAGAATGAAAAATTTGAGAAATGGGCTTCTCATCTCAAGGTATCGACATAAAACACAAGTCCGGCTCTGAAGTCCGTCCTATCAACAAAAACATTTATATACCATTCGCCGCTCTGGTGAACTCTGAGAGAAAAGATGGATATAATGTTATCCCCCGGGGGAATCTTGACACTTGAGGAATCCGCAAAGGAACTGTCGGGTCTGTACCATTTTGTTGTAATAAGATGAGAATCAGCAGACGAAGACCATAAAATCCAGAGATTCACAGTGTCCCCTGAGTTGAAAAACTGTGTTATTCCTGCAGGGTATCCGCTAATGATATGTTTAGCAAGCTCAATGTCTCCAATGTAGGGGTCCCTACTGTATGAAATAACTCCCGTGGCCCTGGATTCATTCTGACAGGCAACTCCAATCATTAAAAATAACAAGATTACTGGTAAAAATTTTCTCATAATTTTTAATTTTAAAGGCTATCCCCTCCATTTGGAATTCCATGTCCTCCCTTGGATTTCTTCATATTAAAAGTGTCTCGTAAATTCACAAGCGACTGCATTATCAATTTTTATCAACGATTGGTGAAAGTGCTCATAAATAGGTGTAAACTTTTATCACAGAAGGAGAAGAGTCATGAACGTTTCGAATGTAGAAGGAATAGCATTAAAAAAGAGCAAATTCAATAAGCTTTACTATCCACCTACTGAAAAGATGGGTCTTATCGTAGTAAACAACTTTCCTGAACTTGGCAAGCTAACTGCAATGAGATTCCTCGAATGGGTCCAGCAAAATCCTGAAGGAGTAATTTCTCTACCCACGGGGAAAACTCCAGAATATTTTATAAAATGGGTGAATCACTACCTCGCGACATGGAACACGAAGGAAACCCAGCTGGATATTGGCAAAAACGGTTTGGACACTACCAGAAAACCTGATCTGCGTGGCCTACACTTTGTCCAGATTGATGAATTCTACCCGATTTATCCAACATGGGAAAATAGTTTTCACTTTTATGTTAAAAAATTTTACATCGACGGTTTTGGACTCGATCCCTCAAGAGCACAGCTCATCGACGCAACAAAAATAGGAATTCCAGAGGGGGTAAAATTAGAAGACATCTGGCCAGGATACGAGGTGGATCTATCTCTCAGATATCGACATCCCACAAATAAGCTCGAAAGAATGCAGAAAAAGGTTCTCGAGGCCGTTGATCAATGGTGCGAAGAGTACGAAGAGAAAATAAGAGAGAAGGGAGGTATCGGATTCTTCCTCGGAGGAATTGGTCCCGATGGTCACATTGCTTTCAATGTCAGGGGCTCAGACCATTATTCCACAACAAGGCTCACTTATACAAACTATGAAACTCAGGCCGCTGCCGCAGTTGATCTTGGTGGAATCGAAATTGCACGAAAGAGACCTGTTATAACCATAGGCCTTGCTACTATAACCTACAATCCGGATGCAGTCGCAATTATCTTTGCAGCAGGTGAAGCCAAGGCAAAGGTTGTGAGGGATGCAATAGAGAATGAACCTCACATCAGATATCCGGCGACTGCACTCCATAAATTGGAAAATTCACGATTCTATATCACACTTGGTGCAGCAAAACTGTTGAAAGAGAGACAGTATATCCTTCTTAAGCAAAGGGAATCCATATCAAAGAATGATGTTGAGAAAATCGTAATTGACCTTGCACTGAGATTAAAAAAACGGGTCGGGAATCTCACTGAACAGGATTTTGAGAGAGAGCGAGAAACCTTGCTAATTTTGGAAAAGACTGGCAAATCACCAGAAGACCTGCTGATGGAAACATCAAAATCATTAAAACAAAAGATTGCGGATGGAATGGAAGTTTTCAACAATACAACTTTCCTGCACACATCTCCCCATCACGACGACATAATGCTTGGCTATCTACCCTTTGTTGTGAGAAACATCCGCAACGCGACCAATAGACACGTTTTCGCCTACATGACTTCAGGCTTTACGGCGGTCACAAACTCCTTTACAACCAACGTATTGAAGAAGGTAAAAAGATTCATATTCACCGCGGATTTCATTGAAATGTGGAAAAACGGCTACTTTGAGCCGACAAACAGTGAAGGCAGGAATAGAGATGTTTGGCAATATCTGGATGGAATCGCCGCCCAGAGCCCCTACATGAAGGACGAAGGCACTGCGAGAAGGATGATCAGGAATCTTGTAGAAAATTACAACCTTAAAACCCTTGAGGAAGTTGATAAAAAAGTCGACGAGATTATCGATTATCTCGAAAGTGTTTATCCTGGAAAAAAGGATCCACCAGATATACAAAGATTCAAGGGAATGATTAGAGAATGGGAGGCAGATTGCCTATGGGGATACCTCGGAATCAAATGTGACTCGGTTAAACATCTGAGACTTGGATTTTACACTGGAGATATCTTTACAGAAGAGCCTACAGTGGAAAGGGATGTAATGCCTGTACTCCAGCTTTTAAGACAGGTGGAGCCTGATGTGGTCACCGTTGCACTGGATCCTGAAGCAAGTGGACCGGATACTCATTACAAAGTGCTACAAACCGTCGCAGAAGCGTTGAAAAGGTATGAATCTGAAAGTGGAAAACACGATATTGCCATATTTGGCTACAGAAATGTCTGGTATCGATTCCATCCGTCCGAATCCAACTTCTATGTCCCAGTTTCCCTCAATATGTTTGCGATCATGGAAAATGCCTTTAAAAACGCATTTGTCTCCCAAAAAGATGCCTCATTCCCCAGTTATGAACACGATGGTCCATTCTCGGAATTGTCTCAAAAGATTCAGACAGAGCAGTATCAGGCAGTTAAAACCCTCCTTGGTAGGGGATTTTTCCACAACCACATGAGTCCACTCATAAGGGCAACCCGTGGACTTGTTTTCCTGAAGCAGATGAGTCTCAAAGAATTTTACGCTCACGCAAGAGAGTTAAGGAAAACGACGGAAAATATTTAATACTTAAAGCTACTTCCGCCAATAAATTCTCTAAGAATCGATGTTGGAGGTACTTCTGTCGGCATTATGCCCAGAAAATGAGACAAAATAGAAAGCAATCTAACGGCGTCTCCATACTCAGGGTGCTCAGGGGTAACCTGCTCGAGCATGGCATCGGCATAGAGCTTCAAAACGGCCATTTCGTAAACGAGAGAAGAGTTAAACATAACATCCGCATTTTCCTGGAATGGGTAGATGTATTTCTCCTCATTTTTCCTCACATTCGGCCACATTTTGAGAGTTTCAAGCGCTGAATGACCTCTGAAAAGCTTGTCCCTTACGATCCTTCTTATTAACCTTGTGTCAGATGTAGAAATTCTATTGTGAGAATCTACACTTATCTGAGTCAGAGCACTTACGTAGATTCTGAATTTGGCTTCATCAGGCACAAGCTCACTGAGTCTTGGATTTAACCCGTGAATTCCTTCAATCACAATAATATCACCCCTGGACAATCTGATCCTCTTCTCAATGCCTGACCTCTTGCCTTTCTTGAAATCAAAGTGTGGAATGGCAACTTCTTTACCAAGCAAGAGATCTCTTAGATGTTCGTTTATCAATTTAAGATCGAGGGCCTCTATGGAGTCGTAATCATAATTTCCATCCTCGTCTCTTGGTGTTTTCTCACGGTCAAGGAAATAGTTATCCAGGGAGATCACAACGGGATTCTTCTCGTTTACACGAAGATGGATTCCAAGTCTCTTAGCAAAGGTGGTCTTTCCTGAGGAGGAAGGTCCGGCTATCAAGACGAGTTTAATTTTTCCGTACTCACGTGTTATCTCGTCTGCAATCTGAGCAATTTTCTTTTCATGAAGCGCCTCTGCAATCTTGATAAAATCAGAGACATCTCCCGTAGTTATAACCTTATTCAAAGCCCCTGCATCGTTGACACCAAGGATCCTTGCCCATCTTGATGATTCCTCAAAGGTGTTAAATAGTTTTGGAGACTCTTTGAGTGGCCCAATTTTTTTGGGATCGTGCTCGTCAGGGAGTAAAACAATAATGCCTGGCTTCCTGATTAGAAGATCAAACTTTCTCAACACACCAGTCCTATGGGCAAGGGGAATGTAGGAATAATCGGCATAATCGTCTATTGTGAAAATACAAATTCTCTGGTGTTCAGGGAGAAATCTAAATAAACGAACCGCGTCCTCACGGCTCGGAATCCTTTTAAAAACTTTTATCGCCGATTCCTCATCAATAACGTCAACCAGGATTTCCACATCCCTTTTGATCACATCTTCCATCAGAGTTTTTAGCTTTTCTATCAACTCCTCAGTTATATCCACACCTTCAATTTCGCAGTAGATACCGTTGTTATAGGAATGGAGCACGAAGAGTTTGGCCTGGGGTGAAATCTCATTCAAAGCATAACCGAGAAGTGCTGTAAGACTTCTCTCGTAAACCCGATACCCCTCATGTGAATCAAATTTTACCAGATCAAGTTCGCCATCGATATAGACTCTGGAGTTAAGGGAAACAAGTTTATTGTCTAATCTTGCAGCAACTACATCATCTGGAACCTGGCCAATGGCATCGATAATTCTGGTACCCTCTGGCACCTCCAATATTTTTCCGTCTCTTAGCTTCAGTTTTATATTTCTCACTTTTTCACTTCCTTTAATTTCTTAATCGTGTGGGGAATTAAACCTCCATCCTCGAATATTTCCATTACAGATTTTGGGAACGGTGGAAATTTGAAAACCCCTTTTGATGAGCGAATTTCTCCTTTTTCTACATCTATTTCTACCTCATCTCCAGTCTCAAGGGCATCTGATGCTTCACTGGAAACAATTGCAAGAAGGCCGTTGTTAATGGCATTTCTATAAAAAATCCTCGCAAAAGAACGTGCTATGACCGCTCCTACACCAGCAGCAACAAGGCAGATGGCTGCCTGCTCTCTCGATGAACCCATTCCGAAATTCTTGCCAGCTACAATAACATCTCCGGGCTTAACCTTTTTCGCAAAATCCGGGTCGAGGTCCTCAAGTGCATGTTTCGCCATTTCTTCCGGTGACATTATGGTATAAGTGTACTTCCCGGGGAAGATTACGTCAGTGTTAATGTCATCTCCATACTTCCAAACTCTGCCCTTAATTATCTTTCCCATGATAACCTCCTAATCCAATTATTGACCACATCAAACTATTATTTCCATTCTCCCTCCTGTAGGAGAAGAATAAATCCTCCTCGGAGTAAGTATCTCCAGGAGGAAAAACAATTCTCGAAATTCCACAATCCTCAGCCTGTTTTATATTTTCCTTCACAAGATCAAGGTAAATCTTGCCATCCCTTCTAACAACACCAACATCAAAATATTTAGCCACATCTTCACCTACCTCATAGTTATCACCAGAAATTCCGGGGCCAAACGCCACAATCAACTTATCAGCATTAATTCCTGCAAGGTCTTTGATCATCTTTACAGCTTTCATGAGAATTTTTTGGGCTGTTCCTCTCCACCCAGCATGGACTACAGCTGCCACTTTTGAGTCCTCATCGAAAACGAAAATTGGGTAACAGTCTGCTGTCTTTATGGCAATGTAGAGCCCCGGATCAAACGTAATTAATCCATCTCCATCGACACCGGAGTGCGGGAAATACTTGTTCACTACATATATTCTGTCACTGTGGATCTGGTGGAGATTTATTGGATCATGGGTAAATCCATCTTTTCTTAAAGGGGCGAAACCATCTTTTGTTGTTACATAAAGCTCTGTCTTGCCCTTCACAAGTTTGAAATATCTACCATATGAATTTTTGACTAACTGCCAGTTCAAATCAACTCCTCCTCAACAAATCTTTCGTATAGAATTCTGGACTTTCTATAAATTTCTCCAGGGGAAACACCTGTTACACTCGAAATCTTTCTCGCGGAAATATGGTTGTCTCCCATAATATCATTGTAAAAATACACAAACGCGGCCGCCCAGGAATCCTTGTTCCCTCTAAAATCATTTGTGGCCCGTCTCAAAAGTCTGTAAACGTAAGGTAATGATTTGTCTGCAACATCAATCTTTACTCCCAATTTTTCAAATATCAGGACAATGTGGGCAATCAAAGGATCGCTCTCAATCTCGTTCAATTCTGCATTATCAGTGAAATTCTGAAAAGAAAGCTCGTCAACCCCACTTCCTTCCTGGATGACTTCAAAAAGGCCGAGAATTTCTTTAAATTCAGGGTCTTCTTTGACAATATCAAGGTGCGGATAAATGATCTCGATGCCGCTCATCAGGTCACCGGTTAAAAGATATATCTCTGTAAGCCTTTTTGCGTCTTCATAAAGGTCGGGATTCAGAAACCTTTTCCCAATACTCAAAGCCAGATCGAACTCCTCAGCATCTACAAGATTATCAAGGAGCTCAAAAAACATCTCATTGTACTCCCCCACTCTGCCCACATACTCAAACCTCACAGCAATCTTTTCGGCATATCTTCTAAGACTATCGACATCACCAGAATTGTATGCTTTTTTGAATTTCTCAAAGAGTTTTTTTGTTATGTCATCCATTTTCTATCACAAGAACTCTCTTAAGCCCGTTGAAATCCTTATAAATCTTGTGTTTCAAATTAATCGATTCGACAAAGTATTCAACATTAAAGGGATTAACTTCCATTATAACGTATCCACGTTTTTTAAGTCTATTTTGAGCCTGTCTTACCAATTTTAATGAGAACTCATACCCCTTTTCACCTCCGTAGAGGGCAATATGTGGCTCAAATTTCCGGTATTCTTCAAATGGGTCCGACTCCCCGACGTAAGGTGGATTGGAGACAATAATATCGAAGGTATTTTCGCCAAAGCATGAAAGCATGTCACACTGGATAAATGTAACGCCTGCATTGAGCAATTGGGCATTCCTGTGCGCGACTCTCAGGGCCTTTTCTGAAACATCTGTGGCAAAAATTTTTACATCCGGAAGCTCTTCCTTCAGAGTTATCGCTATAATTCCTGATCCTGTTCCTACATCCAGTATTCTCCTGGCACGGATTTCTTTTGCAATCTCAAGGGTTTTCTCAGCAAGGATCTCGGTTTCAACACGTGGAATTAAAACACTTTCATTCACATAAAATATCCTCTCCCAGAATATGGCCTTCCCGAGGATGTACTGAACAGGTCTTCCGCTACTTACCCTTTCGTGTACGATTTTCTCCAATTTTCCAATTTCGTGCTCGGAGAGGCCAGAAACCTTTGCCTGTACCAGAGATGAGGAGAACTCAAGCTTCAGGATTGTATCAATTTCTGCTTCAGGATTCGGTGATACTCTGGAGAGCTCCTCCAGGAGGTTCTTTAAACCCATTGGCGACTCACTGGAATTCTTTCAGAATTCTTGAAACTACTGTATTGACAACAGTTTTTTCATCTCCAGTAATTCTCAGACCAGCGGCATTCTTATGTCCTCCTCCCCCAAATTCCTCTGCAATTTCTGCAAGATCAATCACATTTTTGCCTCTAAGGCTGACTTTCCAGAAATTGTTGTCAGCCTCAGTAAATTTTATTCCAACAGCAACATCATCAACTGATAATGGGTAGGTAACAAAACTCTGAGAGTCGCTGGAATCTGTCCCCGTTAGTGCAAAAAATTCCTTTCTTAAGATAATGTAAGCAATTTTATCTTCGACAACCGTTAGGGTCTCGAGAGCAAGGGAGAGAAGCTTAAAGACGTTCAATTTCTTTCTCAAGAAAATCTTCTGGGCAATGTCCTGGCAATCAATTCCCTTACCTGCAAGGTAAAGTGCTGCCTCAAAAGAAATTTTGAAATCCCTTCCGTACTTAAACCCACCTGTATCGGTCAGTAATCCCGCGTACAGCGGCTCAGCCACCTCACGTGTAATTGCAAACTCGTCGTATCTCTTGAGAATATCAAGGACAAGTACAGTGGCACTCGGTGCCTTTTCACTTAGATAATCAAAATCACTGTAACTCGTACCAGTTTTGTGGTGGTCTATTCTCACAAGATTACCATACTCAATTTTATCAAAACCTGTCCTCGTGATATCACTTGCATCGAGTAACAACATCAAATCATAGAATCCATCAGGCTCTCTCATTATTTCACCTGATCCCGGGAGGAATTTAAAAAGATACGGAACTTCATCCTTCAAGATCACTTCAACATTGCTTTTGAATTTTTTCAGGAAATTGTACATACCAAGGACACTACCAATAGCGTCCCCGTCAGGATCAAAGTGGGAAATTATACCAATCCTGCCCTCCTCTGACTTTATTCTATTTACTATTCTCTCAACTGCGTCCATGAGCGGGAAATAATAACCTCAACTACCTGAGACTTCAAGCATCTGGCATGAAACTAAACGAGTGGTAAATTAGGAGATGCGCTAATATCGAGTCCTGAGCCCTCCCCCCTTTGAAATCTTACCAATGCCACTGCACCAATCATGGCAGCATTATCCGTACAGTAACGTGGCTCAGGAAAATAAATTTTCGTCATTTTCCCAAACTTCTCGGTAAATACTTCTCTAAGACGTGAGTTAAGAGAAACTCCACCCACAACAGCGAGTGTAGGAGGTTTTAGCTTCTCAAAAGCTTTCAGGGTTTTTTCAAGCAACATATCCACTATCGCCTCCTGATAACTTGCAGCAATATCCTGGATATGATTTTTAACAAACTCTTTGTCTTTTTTCCTCAGGTAATACAGAAGTGAAGTTTTAAGACCCGAAAAACTAAATTCAAAATCAGGTGTTTTTGCTCTTGGGAATCTATGAAACTCTCTATCACCTTCCTTTGCAAGCTTATCAATGATAGGACCCGATGGATAGGGCAACCCCAGTAATTTTCCACCTTTATCAAAAGCCTCTCCTGCTGCATCATCCATCGTTCCTCCAAGATATTCGTACTGAAGGAAATCCTTCATATAGATAAGCTCTGTATGTCCACCAGAAACCAAAAGATAAAGGATTGGTGGCTTTAACTCCGGATGATTCAGAAAAACTGAAAAAAGATGTCCCTCAAGATGATTGACCCCAAGAAATGGTAACTTAAGCGCCTGAGCAAAAGTCTTCCCGAAGACTACCCCAACCAGTAGAGATCCAATTAATCCAGGCCCTCTTGTGAAAGCGACTCCATCAATTTCATTCAACTTTATACCAGCTTTTTCAACAGCAACTCGTGTTAGAGGATAGATAAGTCTGACATGAGCACGGGATGCAAGCTCAGGAACGACACCACCAAATTTCGCATGCTCCACGTGGGTCTGGGTAACATTTGAAAGTACCCTAAAGCCATCTTCCACCACAGCAACAGAAGTCTCGTCACATGAAGTCTCAAAAGCCAGAACTCTCATAAGTGCTGGTAATTTAACCCACCACTTCGCCTTTGTCAAATGCGTATAGAATGATGGGCCGGGAAATCTCTCTCTTTCCTTCCACCCACTATCTCTGTAAATGACTCAGCTGTTTCATTATAATTCTTTGCAGAAACCAAGAAAGGAGGTAATAGATGAACTTGATATTTGGATTACTTCTGGTCTTTCAGGTACCAACTTATGCGCAGCATAAACTTTTGTGGGAATCAAAAGCTCGCTTTTATAAAGCATTTAAAAATCTCACCTACGAGGACACACTGCACAATTTTGATGTGATTCACTATGGAATACACGTTAGACTCGACATTCCCAATGAAAGTATTTACGCATACAACGAAGTCCAATTTAGAAGCAAGATAGACAATTTAAATTCAATTTTCCTGCATCTAATTGGTTATCAAATTGACAGTATAGCTGGTGCCAATTCATACAGCAGGGATGATTCAGTTTTGAATATAAATCTTCAGACTCCTCTCAATGCCAATGACACCGGAGAGGTGACAATTTATTATCACGGTCATGCCCAAACTGGTGGAGGAGTGTTTGGAGGAGGCCTTCATTTTTATAACAGTGGACATCTCGTTTTCATTGACGATGAACCTTATGGGGCCAAAAGATGGGTACCGATTTATGACTTGCCATCGGATAAGGCCACAGTCGACCAATACATCACTGTACCCAACGGTTATACAGTCGTGGCAAATGGCAGTCTTGTGGATTCAACACTCAACAATGACAATACTGTAACATTCCACTGGAGGGAGAGGTACCAGATCGCAAACTATCTAATCGTATTCGCAGCATCAGATCAATTTGCTATCCTGAGGGACTCAGCAATAATCGATGGTGAAGTTCTACCAATTTTGAATTACTTTGAAGCCTCTGACACAGCAAGGCTGAGACCAAAATTTGCAAGAACCCCGGATATGCTGGAATTCTTATCTCAAATTTACGGGACTTATCCATACATGGGAGAGAAGTACGGTCATGTTTCGACACCTATTGGGGGCGCAATGGAAAATCAGACCAACACTTTTATAAATACACGAGCCAACTGGGGCACAAATTGGGATTGGGTAATTGTCCATGAAATGGGCCACCAATGGTGGGGAGATTGGGTTACCCTTGGAACGTGGGCAGATATCTGGCTAAATGAGGGGTTTGCTACTTACACAGAAGTTCTCTGGTCAGAGCATAGATATGGAAATTCCGGCCTTAGAGCCTACATGACACAAATATTTCAAGAATACCTCAACTATGAACCTTATCCACCATATCCCATTTACAATCCCAACTATATGTGGGGGGTTGTTGTTTACCAGAAAGGGGCAAGTGTATTACACATGCTGAGATACATAGTTGGAGACTCCACATTCTTCCAGATTTTGAGAGCCTATGGTGAGATGTATGCATACGGGAATGCAGTAACTTCTGAGTTTATGCACGTTGTGGACTCCATTTCAGGTCAGAACCTTGACTGGTTCTTTGACGAGTGGGTTTTCGCCCCTGGACATCCAATCTACCGGTATTCTTATACATCCTACCCCGTCTCAGACGACACCTTTGGCGTGGATATAACCGTTGACCAGATTCAATCCCACAGCTACGGTGTACCGACTTATAAAATGCCGATTCAATTCAAAATTGCGACCAATCAGGGGGTTTCATATATCACAGTGTGGGATAGTCTCGATCACCAGACTTTTACTGTTTTCGTTGAAGGCCATCCCTCAACTATAATTTTCGACCCCAACCAGTGGATCTTAGAGGAGCACACCTTCCTTGGTTCCTCAGAAACTCCGGGAATGTTGAAAGATTTGGACCTGGTCTCCAATGCTGGCAAGGATTTTGTTCAGTTTTCCATACCTTTGAGCAAAGACGCAAAATTCCGAATCTACGACGTATCAGGAAGACTTATAAAATCAGTTCTCCTCCGTAAAGGCACAAGTAGATTAAACATCAGTAGCCTCAAGACCGGTTTTTATTTCGTAATAGGAGACAACTTTAAAGGGGAATTCTTAAAGTATTAGAGCACGAATTTAATTTCTCCACCATCAATCTGAATCGTAGCACCGGTAATGAAGCTGGCCTTCTCTGAGGCGAGGAATGTGACGAGTGCAGCCAGTTCTCCAGGATGTCCCATTCTACCAAGAGGTATGTTGGAAGTCCACTCTTTAAGTGCCTCTTCGTAGCTAATTCCGGCCTTTTCTGCCCGTTTTTCGGTTAACTCTACAATGCGATCAGTTTCAAATACACCCTGAGCTATGTTGTTCACCGTAATATTGTACTTAGCAAGTTCAAAGGACAAACTTTTGGCAAGTCCGATCACTGCAGCCCTGATAGAATTTGATAAAATTAGCATATCTTTCGGCTGTTTAACAGTCATCGAGGTCAGATTGATGATCCTACCCCATCTCTTACCCTGCATGTGAGGGACTACGTGCCTGATGAATCTAACTACGTGCATAAAAGTTAAATTGAACGTGCTCATCCACTGTTTATCAGAAATATCAAAGAAATTCCCGGCAGGAGGGCCGCCGGTATTGGTCACAAGAATATCCACATCTCCGAACTTCTCAGATGCCCTGTCAACCACCATTCGAATATCTCCAGGCATGTTGAAATCTGCCTTTACTGGTAGTGCCTCTCCACCGAATTTTTTAATCTCTTCTGCTACTTCCTGAAGCTTATCCTCACTCCTTGCAGCAATAACTACTTTAACGCCTTCCTTCGCCAACTCCAATGCCACTGCTCTCCCAAGACCTTTGCTTGCGCCTCCCACAATTGCAACTTTTCCTTCGAGTCCAAGTTCCATAGTCTCCTCCTTTTTACTTATGATAAGTGAAATTCTGGATTTTTAAAAGTTATTTTTCACAAAAGAATTACACACTCGACATTTAAACAAATCCATTATGTTCCCATGAATTTTTGAGAAAAAAATCTCAATGAGGTATAATTTTAAAACAATAATAAGATTAGAGGGAATGTACAATGGGAAATAAGAAAATTTTCTCACCTATTGAAGAGGCAATTGAAGACATAAAAAGAGGGAAAATAGTTATCGTCGTTGACGACGAAGATCGTGAAAACGAGGGTGATTTCATAGCGGCAGCAGAAAAAATAACACCTGAGATTATCAACTTCATGGCGACATACGGAAAGGGCCTTATCTGTCTGGCTCTTGATGAGAAAAGGTTCCACGAGCTTGAGCTCGATATGCCACTAACCAACACCTCAAAGCATGGTACGAACTTTGGAATCCCCATCGACGCCAAAAAGGGGACAACCACAGGCTCTTCCGCCTTCGACAGGGCAATAACCATCCTGCAGGCTGTAGACCCCACCAAAGGACCCGAAGACTTTGCGAGACCGGGTCATGTTTATACTCTGATGGGGAAAGAAGGTGGTGTTTTGAGACGTGCTGGACATACAGAGGCGTCCATTGACCTTGCACGACTTGCAGGACTAAAACCCGCCGGAGTGCTGTGTGAAATCCTCGATGACGACGGGCACATGGCACGGCTGCCCAAGCTGATCGAACTCGCGAATAAATTCAATATGAAAATAATCAGCATCCGTGACCTGATTCATTATAGAATCCAGAGGGAAAAACTTGTAAAAAAAGTCGCAGAAACAAATCTACCCACTAAATACGGACACTTTAGATTACATGCCTATCAGGACATCATCACAGGTGAAGTTCATGTGGCTCTTGTCAAAGGAGACGTGAGGGGCAAACAAAATGTCCTTGTTCGTGTCCACAGTGAATGCCTCACTGGTGATGTGTTTGGCTCACTGAGATGCGACTGTGGTGACCAGCTCCACACCGCGATGCAGATGATTGATCGAGAGGGTTTAGGAGTTCTGCTCTACATGAGGCAGGAGGGCAGAGGAATTGGACTTGTTAATAAACTCAAGGCCTACGAGCTTCAGGATATGGGATACGACACTGTTGAAGCAAACGAAAAACTCGGATTTCCACCAGATTTAAGGGACTACGGTATTGGTGCCCAGATTCTCGTTGACCTCGGCCTCTCCACAATCAGATTGATCACAAATAATCCTCGGAAGATCATTGGACTCGAGGGGTACGGGCTAAAAGTTGCTGAAAGAGTGCCCCTTATCATTGAGCCAAACGATGTTAATCTATTCTATCTCAAGGTCAAAAGGGATAAACTTGGACACCTCCTCGGTGAAATCGAGAAGAGGGGAGGTTTTAAAGTTGTAAAGGAGAAAGAAAATGGCTGAATACAAAGGAAAAATAAGTGCTGCAGGCAAAAGAATCGGGATTGTGGCATCGAAATTTAATGATTTCATCACCTCACGATTAGTTGATGGTGCGCTTGACGCAGTGGAGCAATTTGGGGGTGATCTTGATCTTGTCGATATTTACTGGGTTCCCGGGGCATTTGAGGTTCCATTTATCTTAAAAAAATTAGCTGAATCTGGAAAATACGATGGTCTTGTGGCACTCAGTGCAGTGATTAGAGGGGAAACTCCTCATTTCGACTATGTAGCAGCTGAAGTAACAAAAGGAATAGCTCGTGTCATGCTAGATGCCGGTATTCCCGTGGCTTATGGTGTGATAACAGCTGATACATTTGAGCAGGCAGAAGATAGAGCTGGTGGAAAAATGGGGAATAAAGGCAGAGACGCTGTCCTCTCCCTGTTAGAAACCCTTTCAGTGGTCGAGAACATTTAATGCCCGACGAAAAAATCCTCCTCTATGGAGGTAAAAAGGCTGAGTATTTGGTAACTTTCGAACCTGGTAAACAAATCCAGACCCATCTCGGTGTTCTTACCCTTCCTGATAAATTAGAATTTGGGGCAAGGCTGGAAACTCATCTCGGTAGAAGTTTCTACATCCTGCACCCCAACACAAGAGAGCTCTCCATGCGGGTAAAAAGGACCACCACAATCATATACCCCAAAGAGGCTGGATATATGATCATAGAGACTGGTATTGGCTCCGGTTCAAAGGTGCTTGAAACCGGGACAGGCTCAGGCGCTCTCACCATAATTCTCGCAACCATTGTTGGAAAAGAAGGAAAGGTCTACACTTTCGAGCGGCGAGAAGAATTTTTTAATAATGCCATCAAAAACGTTAAAGACGTGGGACTCGATGATAGAGTAGAATTTTTTCATAAAGACCCGGCTATTGAGGGATTCGGAATTGAGCCTGTGGACGCGGCATTTATCGACGTGCCTGAGCCCTGGACACTTGTAAAACCAGTATATGAAACCCTGAAACCAGGACGTGTCTGGGTTTCCCTTTCCCCAACTATCGAACAGGTTCAGAAAACCCATGAAGCCCTTAAAGAAACTGGTTTCATCCGTCTTAAATGTGTTGAAATCCTTGAGAGGGAGATGCTCATAAGACCTGGTAAAACCCGACCAAAAGAAAGAATGATTTCTCATACAGGCTACTTAACCTTCGCCTGGAAAGTTGAGGTGTAAGAGAAAAACTGCAAGTATTTATCTGAAATTGATGGCGACATTTTGGTCGTTTTCAAATATAATTATTTCATGCTAAACAAAGAAATTATTGAGGCCCACGGTTTTACTCCCGAAGAGTACAAAAAGCTTGTTGAATATCTTGGCAGAGAGCCCAACCTACTGGAGCTCGGTATCTTTTCAACATCATGGTCGGAACACTGCTCTTACAAAAGTAGTAAATCTGTTTTGAAAACTCTCCATACGGAGGGTGAGAGAGTCCTCCAGGGTCCTGGGGAAAACGCGGGGATACTTTTCCTCGATAGAGAATTAGGTGTATCTTTTAAGGTTGAAAGCCACAACCATCCATCCGCTGTTGAGCCATTCCACGGAGCTGCAACTGGTATCGGGGGAATAATTCGTGATGTTATCTCGATGGGGGCACGGCCGATTGCGCTTTTAGATTCATTAAGATTTG
>JALSOD010000014.1 GCA_026986655.1 Caldifarciminota bacterium
TATATTCTGGAGTGATAGTACCAAATTGGAGAAGATGTCACTTGCACTTGAGGACAAGCCAGCAGAACTGATGGTTGCAGGTCCCGAAGAGATAAGTAATGCGGCACTTACATTCTACACTGTTGGAGGGGAATACTTTCAGACATCTGTATATTTAAGTGCACTGTTGGTAAGAGACGGAGCAAGTAATATACTTGAGTGGAATGTGTATGCAACGGGTCCTATACCTGAGCAGGTGATAACTCTTGGGGATACGATACCGACACCAAAAACTATAGAAAGAAGTGGGTTTGAAGAGTACAGCGATGAAAAAGGTAAATCTGCGGATGTAGGAGATAGATTGAGCTACAGAATAACGGACCTCAAACCTGATGAATATTACACACTTGGACTGTACATTTATCATGAGGAGGATGATATAACGGAGCAGTTTTACGTAGACGGTAAGCCAGTGAAGAGTGAGCTAATACAGAAGGGGAAGGAGACATACATTGAGATAAACGTACCTGAGGATATGTATGAGGATGATTCGACGATAATACTTGAGGTGGAGAAGGAGAGTGGTCCAGTGGCGGTGTTGAACGAGATATATGTATTTGGTAAGCCGATGGCGAGTAGTGGTCCGATGAGTGAGGAGGAAGTGATGTCGATACCGAAGGAGTACAGGGTGATGTCGATAAGGCCGAATCCGATGAGATGTAGAGGAGAGATAGTGCTTGGGATACCGGAGGATGGGAGGGTGAGAGTGGATGTGTACGACATAGAGGGGAGGAGAGTGAAGGAGATATTCAACGGTATGGTGAGGAAAGGATACTACCGGGTGGAGGTTAAAGGATTATCGAGTGGGATGTACTTTGTGGTGATTAGGGGTGATCATGGAAGAGCGATGAAGAAGATGGTGGTACTGCAATAGGAATTATGGGTTATGGTGGGGGAGGCTCTCTCACTCTCCCCCACCACTGCATTCCCATTTTTTAAAAATCATTCAGAATTCATGTTTACCAAACGGATAAATCCATCTTTCAAAATGACTTATAAATCTGTATTGGTGTAAAATCCACCGGATGAGAGCTCTCACCAGCTTATAATGAATCTTGTGTAGGGGGAATCAGAAAGTGTAATAGGAGTGTTGGGGGCGGGGCCGAAGGCTCGAAGCCTTCGGCCCCGCCCCACAACAAATTTATTAATATTCCATTTCGCTCTTCGTGCTGATCCTATCCTTGAACACCATGTATGTCCAGATCTGATAGAGGAGTACAATGGGTACGAGGATAACAGCCACAATCGTCATAGTTTTCAGTGTGTACTGACTGGCTGATGCGTTGGAGATAGTGAGGCTCCAGGCTGGATTTAAGGTAGAAATCATTATCCTTGGATACAGTCCACCAAATACCATCACAGTGGCAAAAACAATTGTTAGCGCACTCCAGAAGAAGGCACATCCACTTCTACCCTGCATAGCCCTGAAGCCGGAAATTAGGAGTGAGACGGCGGCGAGTGCCGCGGCAAGAAATGCGAGCCAAGGAACAGCTCCCTTTGTAAAGTATGGTGTGCCAAAGAGAGACCAGAGAATGAAAATCACTGCAAATATCACCACCCAGATCCAGAGTTTCTTTGCAGTAGCCTTCGCCCTCTCGGCCATCTCTCCATCGAGCTTAAGTGAGAGGAAGTTTGCTCCGTGATATGCAAAGAGCAGAACGAAGGTTATTCCGGCAATAAGTGTGAAGATACTGATCAGTCCCAGGAGACCTCCGTGGTAATACATTTTTTTGTCAATTGGTACCCCACGAATGAGGTTTCCAACGGCTACACCCCAGAGCAGAGCGGCCAAAAAGCTACCCAAGAAGTTCATCCAGTCCCAGAAATTTCTCCATGATGGGTTTTCCACCTTGCTTCTAAACTCAAATGACACACCCCTGACAATTAATCCCAGGAGAATCAAGAAAAGGGCAAGGTAGAAACCACTGAATAGTGTTGCATAGACCTGTGGGAAGGATGCAAAAAGGGCACCACCTGCAGTGATCAGCCAGACCTCATTTCCATCCCAGAAGGGCCCGATTGAATTTATTATGGCCCTTCTCTCTTCGTCCTTCTTCCCCAGGAATGGGAGCAAGATTCCCACTCCATAATCAAATCCTTCGAGGAAGAAGAATCCAATAAATAAAACTGTTACAAGAATGAACCAAATTGTCTGGAATACCATGATCAAACCTCCTTAGTATCCTTCTGAAACAGCCCCTTCAGGGCCCTGTTTTAAACCGTACCTTACGAGGAGATAGACATCAGCAATCATGAGCAGGCCGTAGACGATGGCAAACATAAGGAGAGAGAAGAGTACAGTACCTGGTGCCAGATTTGGTGACACTGCATCCTTAATTTTAAGAAGACCAAACACAATCCACGGATTCCTTCCAAATTCAGTGAGCATCCAGCCAAATGTATTGGCGAGATACGGGAAGAAAACAGACCAAACGGATAATCTGAGGAACCATTTCGGGATTTCAGAGGGATCCCGCTTGGCATAGGGGATTGCAATAATCGCTATAAGTAGCATGAGGAATCCGAAGCCCACCATCAACCTGAACGACCAGTAACAGGTTTTTACAGGTGGGATGTAGTTCCCTGGTCCATACTTAGCTTCATACTCTCTCTGGAGGTCCTTAATTCCTTTAACCTCACCACTAAACTTATTGTAAACGAGAAAACTCAGAAATCCGGGGATCTTGATGTCAACGGGGTTTTTCTGTGCCTTTGTATCAATTATGGCAAAAAGTGAAAAGCTTGCAGGGTTTTCGGTTTCCCATAGAGCTTCTGCAGCGGCCATCTTTGTAGGCTGTGTCCTTGTAAGATGCTGCCCCTGAATATGGCCAATTATGATTACAAGAATTACACCGATGAGACCATAGACAGCTCCCCATTTGAAGGAACGGCGGAAGAATTCCACGTCTTTTGTACCTTTGAGCAGATGGTAAGCACTGAAAGCGAGGACAAAGAACCCGGCAGTGGTGATACCGGCTGTGAGGACGTGAGGAAACTGTACCCAGACATTTGGATTAGAGAAGACTGCTTTAAAATTGGTCAACAGAACTCTACCATTCTCCAGTTTGTATCCTACTGGTTCCTGCATGAAGGAGTTTGCGATCAGAATCCAGAGTGCGGATAAATTGGAACCTATTGCAACAAGCCAGATGGTAAGGGCGTGTGTTTTCTTTGAAAGTTTGTTCCATCCAAACGTCCATACACCTAACATTGTTGATTCTAAGTAGAAGGCCAGAAGAGCTTCTATTGCGAGCGGCACACCAAAAATGTCACCCATAAATCTTGAGTACTCTGCCCAGTTCATTCCGAACTGAAATTCCTGCACGATACCGGTTACAACTCCCATTGCAAAGTTTATGAGGAAGAGTCTGCCCCAGAATTTTGCCATCTTCTTGTACATCTCGTCACCGGTTGACACATATTTACTCTCCATGATAGCAACAAGGATAGATAAACCAAGTGTGAGAGGTACAAAGAAGAAGTGGTATATGGTGGTTACTGCAAATTGCCACCTCGACAGTGTTAACACATTCATAACACATACCTCCTTTTAGTTTTCGATAACCAAAAGAAAATAACCCCTCAGATGAGTAATTATATAATACAAATTCTTAGTTTTTACAAGCTGGATTTTTTTAATAATAATTCAAAAGAATTGAAGTTTCCAACACCGAAGTTTCTTTTTCAAGAGGTCTGTCTTTATAATTTTCGTTATGAGAAAGAGAAGTGAAGTCCTCGCGATCGCTGTAATGGGAGGTCCAGCGCCAGGAATTAACGGTGTCATTGGCGCTGTTACGATTGAGGCAATCAATGAGGGGCTTGATGTGATCGGAATAATGGATGGATTCAAATGGCTCAGTCGCGGGGATACTTCCTTTCTTGTGCCACTTTCAATTGAAAACGTGTCGAGAATTCATTTTACAGGTGGTTCCATTCTCCGATCCTCCAGGGATAACCCTATTGATTCCAGGGATAAGATTGAAAATTTGATAAAATCTTTTACTGAGCTCAGAATCAAATATCTTGTTACAATCGGGGGAGATGGAACAGCCACTCTTGCATACAAATTGAAGAAATTGATGGGTGATAAAATAAGAATTGCCCACGTACCGAAGACCATTGACAACGATATTCCACTTCCAGAAAACATGCCCACCTTTGGTTTTGAGACAGCAAAGGAGCTGGGGACCGACCTTGTTAGAAATATTATGGAGGATTCCAAGACGACCAATAGATGGTATTTTGTGATTACAATGGGGCGGGAAGCGGGACATCTTGCGCTTGGAATTGCAAAGGCGGCAGGGGCAACTCTCGCTGTGATCCCTGAAGAATTAAAAGGGGATAGAGTCCCCCTACACTATATCACAGATATACTCGAGGGAGCCATTATCAAGAGAAAGGCTCTGGGGCGAGAAGATGGTGTTGCAGTGATTGCCGAGGGGATTGCCCTGAAGATTGACCCTCATGACCTTCCTGCTGATCAAATTATGGAAAGGGATGACTTTGGTCACCTCAGACTGTCTGAGATTCCTCTGGGAAAGATTCTCAAGGACCCTGTACTTGCATCTTTAAAAAAGCGTGGAGTTGATATTAAAATCCTCGATATAGAAATAGGTTACATCCTGAGAAGTGCACCCCCTATTGCATTTGACATTGAATATACGAAAAATCTTGGACATGGTGCTGTGGAATATCTCCTCAAGATGAACGGAAATGGAGCAATCATTTCTTACAAAGGGGGAAGACTGGACCCCATTCCCTTTGAGGAATTGATCGATCCTGAGACCGAGAGGCTCAGGGTAAGATTTGTAGATACATCGTCTGAAACTTACAGGGTTTCACAGGAGTATATGATTAAATTGAAAAAGGAGGACTTTGAGTCTCCTGAAGAGATAGAAGAGCTCGCGAGAGCGGGCAACATGTCTCCGGAAGATTTTGTTAGAAGATTCAGATACCTTGTTGATTAACTAAAAATAGGGGGTGCATTATGCAATTAAAAGTTGTTGTCAACAATGTTATCCACGATGAGAGATTTAAATATGGCTGGGGGTTGTCAATTTTTGTTGAAGGTCTTGAGGCGGGGTTGTTGTTTGATACCGGCCCTGATGGTGATTTACTATTAAATAACCTGAAAACCTCCGACATTTCCCCGGATAGTATCAGTAAAATTTTCATTTCACATATCCATCTTGACCATGTCGGTGGATTGATTGATCTACTGGATAGGATTAAAGGTGAGCCGACGGTTTACATTCCCATAAGCATCGCAAGGGAATTTGAGGA
>JALSOD010000015.1 GCA_026986655.1 Caldifarciminota bacterium
AAAAGAGCTTGGCAAGAAAGTGGGGGTATCCTTAAATCCCAAGACACCTGTACGCGTCCTCTATCCCTACATGGAGGAACTTGATATGGTCCTTGTGATGGGAGTAAATCCAGGGTTTTATGGACAGGAATTTATTCCATCTGTTATACCAAAGATCAGGAAGTTGGCGGAGATAAAGAAAACAGGGTTAAAATTCGAACTATCGGTTGATGGTGGGGTTAATGAGGATAATGCATCAATGCTGATTGGTACGGGAGTTGACATCCTTGTAACGGGTAAATATTTTTACTCATCAATAGATAGAAAGGGGCTTGTGGCTCACTTGAAAAATCAGAATTAACTAATTATAATAAGCTCCAAACTCTTAAGGAGGCTCGATGTGGTAAAGATCAGACTGCAGAGGACAGGAAAGAGAAACAGGCCAACATACAGGATAGTGGTGACTGATTCGAGGAATCCAAGGGATGGAAAGGTACTTGATATTGTTGGGTATTATGATCCACTGAAGGATGGAAATTTCAAGGTGGACATGGAGAAGTTAGAGGCTTGGATATCCCGCGGGGCGCAGATGACCCCGAGAGTGAAAAGTATTGTTAAATTATCAAGAAAGGGTATGCCCACCACTACTTAAAAGGAGGAGTAAACAATGGGAGACCTCAAAGAGCTTATCGAGTATGTAGCAAAAGCATTGGTCGATCATCCAGAGGAAGTTTCAGTAAAGGAGATTCCTGGAGAGAAGACGGTGATTTACGAGCTGAAGGTTGGTGAAGGTGATCTTGGAAAAATTATCGGTAGAGAGGGTAAAACTGCTAAGGCGATCAGGACCATCATCTCAGCCGCCGCAATGAAAAAAGGTAAAAGGGCCGTTCTTGAAATCCTCGAGTAAAATAAACTTGAGTGAAATACAAAGGCCCAATAGTTATTGGAAAAATTTCCAGACCATTTGGTTATAAGGGTGAAGTTAAATTTATTTCTGAAATATCTGAATTCCGAAAGTTCCGAACCCTTCGGGTTCAGCTTCCAAAACTCGGTTACAAAAAACTTGAAGTAGAATATTTCAAACCTGCGGGTGGGCATACCCTTATTATTAAATTCGTTGGAATTGATTCTGAAGAGCTTGCCGGTCAATTAAGAGGTCTCGATGTGTATGTAGAGGCAGATGAACTTCCTCCTCCTGAAGAGGAGGAATTTTACTTTTTTGAGCTTATTGACTTTGATGTTTATGATGAACGTGGATCTTTGATAGGAAAGCTTGATTACATTCAATCTACACCGGCTCATGAAATTTTTGTCGTGAAATCTAAGGAAGGGAAAGAGCTTTTGATTCCGGTGGTAAAAGAATTCGTGAGAAAAATCGATAAGGAAGCTGAGAGAATCATCGTGAAGGTGCCAGATGAAGGATGAGTGGATTTTCGATTTTATTGCAATATTCCCGGAACTGATTGAGCCATTCTTAGAAGTCGGGCCATTGAAGAAGGTTATAGATGCAGGCACACTCAAGGTGAGATTATTCGACTTAAAAAAAACAGCAGATAACCCCAAGCAGATAGATGATTATCCGTTCGGTGGCGGTCCAGGGATGGTTTTAAAGCCTGAGCCTATAAAGAAAGCGCTTGAAAAAACCGGGGATGGTTATGTAATATATTTCTCACCCCAGGGGCTCAGGCTCAATCAAACACTTGCACGTAGGCTCATTGAAAATAGACATCTGGTTTTTATTTGCGGAAGGTACAAGGGAATTGATGAGAGGATTGTGGATAAATACGTTGACCTTGAGCTCTCCATTGGAGATTATGTGTTGTCGGCAGGTGAAGTTGCTGGAATCGTGACGCTTGACGTGCTTTCGAGATTATTGCCGGATGCAATGGGTGATCCGGATTCCGCGAAAACGGATTCTTTTGAGTCGAATCTTTTAGATGCACCGTATTACACAAGACCAAGAGTTTTTGAAGGTGAAAAAGTGCCAGAAGTTTTGCTATCGGGCAATCATAAACTCATAGAAAAATGGAGAAGAAAAGAGGCTTTGAAGAGAACACTTTTAAAAAGACCAGATTTGCTTGAAAATATTGACCTCTCTCCAGAAGATAGGAGGTTGTTAGAAGAAATCATTAAGGAGGTATTGGCTCATGAAGGACCACATAATAAGGGAGATTGAGTCGGAATTTATGAGAAAGGACATTCCTGACTTCAAAGCGGGTGACACGGTTAGGGTTTATATTCGTATCAAGGAAATGAAAGAGAATCCGAAGACCAAGAAAGTAGAAGAGAGAGTCAGACTCCAGCCCTTTGAAGGTGTTGTCATCAGGAGAAGAGGGAGTGGGCTTCAGGAAACTTTCACCGTTCGGAAAGTTACTCAGGGAATAGGAATCGAGAAAATATTCCCTATTCATTCACCTGTTATTGAAAGAATCGATGTCATCCGTAGAGGAAAAGTTAGACGCTCAAGGATTTACTACATTAGAGAGAGGAGAGGAAAGGCTGCAAGAATTAAGGAATTAAGGTAATAAGGGGGGAACGATGACGAAAGACGATATTGTCACTCAAATATCTATGAAGACCGGCCTTACAAAGAAAGATGTAAAGGTCATGGTGGAAGCTTTCCTTGTAACGCTGAAAGATGCATTTCTCAACGATGAAAGGGTAGAACTAAGAGGATTTGGTATTTTCATGACAAAAATCAGGAAGGGAAAGAAAGGAAAGAATCCTCGCACAAATGAGGATATTTACATTCCGGATAAAAAAACGGTGGTTTTCAAACCATCGAAAACGGTTTCAAGAATGTTAAATCCAAAAAAGGGAGGTAATTGAATGCCCTGCGGAAGAAAAAGGAAGAGAAAGAAGATCAAAAAGCATAAGCTAAAGAAAAGAAGGAAAAGAGATAGGCATAAGAAGAAGAAATGAAGGCGGTTGTGATCTCTGATACCCATATTCCTTCACGTGCAAGGGATATACCCGGAGTGATCTGGGAGGAGATCGAAACCGCTGATTTGATAATTCATGCCGGGGATTTTACCAGGGTAGATTTTTATGTTCAACTAAAAAGTGTAAAACCTTTGAAGGCGGTCCATGGTAACATGGACGAGATTGAGCTATTCCATCTTTTGAAAGAGAAGGAAATATTTGAGATGGAGGGGGTGAGGATTGGTCTTACCCATGGATTTGGTGCTCCATATGGCATTGAAAATCGTGTCTTGAAACTTTTTGAAAGTGAGAAAGTGGATCTCATAATCTTTGGTCATAGCCACATTCCCGTTTACAAAAAATTAGATGGTAAACATCTTCTCAATCCGGGAACTCCTACTGATACTATTTATGCAAGACGCCAGAGCTACGCAATTCTCGAAATTATAAATGGTGAAATCCAGGTTGAGATAAAATACCTCTGATCCACCATTAATTTATTGAAGATTTATCGGTTAAATAATACAATATAGCCGTGCTAATAGTTAAGATCTTAAGTCTGATTCTCCTGACTCAGCAGAATGCCGCTATCGAAGGCCATGTTTACGATGCGGTAAGCGGCCAGGGACTTCCTTACGCCAATGTTGTCGTCGAGGGAACCAAACTTGGCGCCGCAACAGACGTAAATGGTTACTATTCTATCATTAACGTACCTCCCGGAAGATACAGAGTTAAAGCGTCTATTCTGGGTTATAAAGAAAAGAGTGTTGAGGTTACACTTTCTCCCGGAGAAATCAAAAAGGTCGATTTTTACCTTCCAGAGGCTATTGTCAAGTTAAAGAAAGAGATCGTAGTGGTGGGTAAAAAACCTCTCATTGAAAAAGATGTCTCTGCCACCAAGACCATTGTAGAGCAAAAAGACCTTGAGGCTATGACAGTTGAAAACGTTCGCGAGGTTTTGCAGAAACAGGCTGGTGTAAGTGGCCTTGGGACAGATATCCATATCCGCGGTTCTCGTTCCAACGAAATGACAATGTACGTTGACGGTATACCTATAAAAGACCCCTTATCTGGTAATGCCTTCGGTCTCTATCTCCCGACGAAATTCTTGAGAAGTTACGAGGTAATATTTGGAGGAATAAGTGCCGAATATGGTAATGTAACCGCAGGCGTGATAAGGGCAGAGATCAGAGAGGGTACGAGTAAATTCCATTTCGGGGTATTCCATAAAAGGGACGATCTGGGGCTTCTGAAATATTTTGGATATGAGGAGTATGGCGCCTATTTTGAGGGGCCTATCAGAATACAAAAATTAAGAAATCTGAGATATTTCTTTTCTCTCAACGCCTCTTTCAATAACACTTATCTTCCTCATACTTCCCATCTTTTCTGTAGTGTTTACAATACGGACAAGCTTTCACCGAAAGAGGAAAACAACATCGCAGGTGTGTTGAAACTCACTTGGAAACCCAGGGAAAATTTCAAGCTCTTTTATAATTTCACAAAGTCAATTGAAATAAATCAGGGATACTTTTACTCTCTTGCAGACTACCCATTCGCTCACGGGTTTCCTACAAAATACATGTACTATCTTGGTCATTACCCAGTATTCACAAGAGATGCTAATCAGTCAGTACTTGGAATTCACTATGTTCCAAACCTGAGAAACATAATTGATTTAAGGTTCTCGAGATTCTTCACTAACTTTCATCTTGATGTGCAGGGTAAAAAATGGACCGAGTATGTTGCACTCGGAGACTTTGATCCACCCTACGGATACTATGATCACGGAGATGCACCATACTGGCACGATCATTACGCTGAATCCTACGTCATAAGGTTTGATTTTACGAGACAGCAAACACCTGTCTGGAGGTTAAAAACAGGTTTCTTACTCAATTATTCTAATGTCCAGTGGATAGACATTCAGTATCCCTGGCTTGCAGGACCATCTGGACTCGGCTTAAACTATGATATTTATAAGGCTCATACTACACGTGGTGGAATTTATATTCAAAACAATATCCATTTTGCCGGAATGATTGCAGCCCTGGGAATGAGGCTGGATTTCTGGGTCCCTGGCGAGTATATTGAGCGTGGGGTCACAAGGGCACTAAATGATCCCGAGATACACCCCGTTGTAAAGGCTCAGTATGAGTCATATCTTTCGTCCATGAAATTTCCATTTACTGATTATCACTTCAAGGCACATCTTAATCCGAGGATTGGAGTATCCTTCCCTGTGACGGAGAGAACGAAATTCCACTTTTCATATACACATTCATCGAAAATCCCGGACTTTAAATACGTTTACTCTAAGCTCGGAAGAAGGGCAACATCCACATACACACTTGTTGGTAATCCAAACTTGAGACCAACTGTCACGGTGCAGTATGAGCTTGGTCTTGAGCATCTTTTGACAAATAGGCTAAAAGTTAGCTCCGTGGCTTATTACAAGGACATTTTCAACTACCCAACAGCTACTCGTGTGCCGGGAATTCCACCCAATCCGGATTTCTGGATGTATCTGAACTCAGACTATGCAAGGGCCTTTGGAGTGGAGAACGGTCTGAGGGGTGACCTTACGGATCATCTCTCGGCTACTGTAACCCTGACACTTTCTCAGGCAACAGGTAAAGCATCTACATCTGAGGATGTTTACTGGAGAAGGGGAGAGGAGAGCTTAAAGGAATGGCATCTTAAGTGGTCGAGACCGTTTAAGTTATATGCAAATCTCACGTATAGAACGAGGAGAAAACCAGCTTATATTTTCAATAGAATCCCTGTCCCCTCTAATTTCATGTTCTCGATTTCCTGGTCTCTCCAGTCCGGTGTGAGATACACACCTATTGACAGCCTTGGAAACTACGGTGATTACAATTCAAAGCTCGGTCCGATGTGGAACAGGGTGGATATCAAGATTCGAAAGTACTTCATGACACGTTTTGGAAGGGTTAAGCTTGAGATGGAAGGTAAAAACATATTCGACTCAAGGCTCGTGAGATACGTTAATCCTCTTACCGGCAAAGATTACAGACCCGGTGACCCCATACCTCCGGGTTATACTTTGGTCGATTTAAATACACCTGCAAGGTATATGGCACCAAGAGAAATTAGACTGGGGGTGTCTTACGAATGGTAAAGAAAATCTTGATTTTTATTCTCGCTGTAAGCGTGGTTTCAGCCGACGGTATTTTTGAAAGTCTCGGAGGCCAGAAGGTTGGTACAACCTCGCTCGTATTCCTGAAAATTGGAATCGGAACCCGGGCCACAGGTCTTGGTGGTGCATTTGTTGGAGTCGCAGATGATCCATCGACGTTCTTCTGGAATCCAGGTGGGGTGCCAAACCTTGGAAATTCAGTGTATTTAAATGTAATATCCCTGCCAGAAAACGTAACTATGAGTTTTATTTCGATCTCACGCGAGCTTGGACTCTACGGGAACGTGGGTCTTTTCATCGTTGGACTGGATGCTGGGTATATGGAAGAGACCGATGAATACCATCCGTTTGGGACTGGCAGATACTTCCATTACGGTGACTATTTGATAGGTACAAACTACTCAAAAAAGGTGACTGATAGATTTTCATTTGGAATTAATCTCAAGGGATTCATGGAGGAATTTTACGGTCTTCATTCATACGGTTTCGGCTTTGATGTTGGGACATTTTACCTTGTTGGATACAGGGACATCAGGATAGGTGTCTCACTTTCAAATCTTGGCCCTGATGTTAAACCCGCTGGAGATAGTCTCGATTACCTCAGTTTTTCTATCCCGATTGTCTATAGGATGGGGGTTTCTGGATTAATCTTTGAAAAGTTCCGCGCATCTCTTGAGCTTGATAAACCCTCTGATAATGTAGAGACGTTGAAAATCGGTGGAGAGTTAATGCCGATAAAGAGTGTTTCACTTTATGGCGGAATGAAGCTGAATGCGAGACCACCATCGGGTGGTTTCCTGCTTCCAGGGTTATCTTTTGGCCTGGATGCAAAATTTAAGAAATTCAAAGTTGGATATTCTGCAGTGGATATGGGTGTTCTTGGTCTGGTCCATAGATTTTCACTGGAGTTCAGGAGATGAAGAGAATATTGCAAATTTTTGTTATCATGCTAATCGCAACTGGTTGCGGAAAAAAGTATCCTATTCCACCTGAGCCAACCACTGGGGGATTACCTCCACTTGGGAGTTATGTGAAGGATATTAACTGGCCTGGAAGCGATCTTAATTATCAGGATATCAAGGATGTTATAGTGGGTAAGGATGGTTTTATCTACGTACTTGATGGAGCGATGGTACACAAACTCCTGATAACCGGTGAAGAGGTAGGGACAATCACCGCACCACAAAACATGGAGGCAATTGCCCAGGATGAGGAGAGAAACATTTATTTTGCAGGAATTGATAGTGTGATCCATGTTGTCTCAAGAGGGGGAGAGTGGCGAACTCTAACCCCTCCGGATTCTCTATGCAATCTCTGTGGGATCACCGTTTCAAATGAAATTTACATCTCTGATACTCTATCAGACGTTGTACTGGGATTTATTCCGGACTCTAACGTGGTAGATACGATTGCCAGATTCGGAAATGGTGCTCTCTACGTGGATAATCCTCTTGACCTCTGGATGGACCCCCTGGGGAGAGTACTAACGGTTTCGTTCAACCACAATTGGGTTGAGGCTTTTCCAACGGATAGTACAATTCCATTCTTACACCTTGGTGGTGACAACCCAGACGGGGATACGATTGAGGGAAAATTTTATATGCCCGTGGATGTTGTATCCGATGATTCCGGATACATCTATGTTGCTGACAGCTTCAGAATTCAGAAGTTTGATGAACTTGGGAACTTTGTAACTGATGTCATTTTTGAAGATGAGAGACCTGTAAGTGTCGCTATAACCGATGACGGGAAATATCTAATTGTCGCAACTCGTACTCAACTGTACAAATTTGAAAGATTTGATGGCCTTCAGCAGGGTGGAGGATACTGAGAATTTAACTCACTATTTTGTGGAAGTGCACGAAGGGATATAAAAACGTCTCCTGGAAGGGTGAAATAATTGATCTCAAATCTCAAAGTTCCCTTTGGTTAATGGAAGCTTGAGGAGATTTGTAAATAGATATCTTTCTCCACCCTTGGCATTGGCCGCAATTTTCTTCTATCACATGTTAGCTACTTTTTGCCTAAGGGGGGAACTTCCTGAAAAATCTCCCTTCGTGAGAAGGGAGGCAAGGGGGATGCCAAAATCCGCTTGGTTATGTACAATTTGTTTGATTATTCTTGAATTTTCGAATAGCCTCTTTTAAACTCGACTCTTTTGTATGAAACCTTAATTTCCCGTAATTAGGCACATGTTTTTCATAAGGATGATGTTCCCTATGATTAGTTTGTAATTCTACACAACATCGTGTATAATTTTATGTGTCTACTGTAGACATATGAAAACCTTCATTAGAATCAAAAAAATTCATGGACATGAATATGCGTACGAAATAACCCCTTACTACGACAAGAAAACAAAGAAAATTCGACAAAAATCTAAATATCTGGGCAAGTATGAAAACGGAAAGATTATACGTGTTCATTATAAACCTCCCCGTAGAACACTGGACTATGGCGAATTCCTACCTTACATCCACATTCTGAATGACCTGAAGATCAATAAGATCCTCATGGATATCCTTCCAGAAAATATGGCTCATATTGTTATAACTCTGGCTCTTAATCGTCTGGTCTATCCACTGGCCCTGGATAATATAAAGGTCTGGTATGAGAGGACTTTTCTGGATGAACTATTTGGCAATCTATCTCTCTCGTCCCAGAATCTCAGCAGAGTGCTTGAGAAGATAGGTGAGGGTGATGTTGGTGTGGAATTCTCAGAGCGGTTTGTAAAGTCTATTGGCTGTAACAGTGGTCTTATATACGATATTACCTCCCTGTCTTCTCATTCAAATCTGATTGATATCCTTGAATATGGTTACAACAGGGATGGTGAGAATTTACCCCAGATCAATCTGTCCATTGTTGCCCATAAAGACCTGGGTATACCTGTGATGTATGACATATATCCGGGTAGTATAGTTGATGTGTCCACACTACACAATACTATTGAGCGTATGAGAGCCATGGGTATTAATGATATTACACTCATACTTGACCGTGGGTTTTTCAGTTCCACGAATCTCAATCACCTTATGGAGATGGGGTATGATTTTATTGTTGGTGCCAGTTTCAGCAACAAATCAGTAAAATCCTCTGTTCTGAAACTCCGGAGGTATATAGAGCGTGGCAAATACCTTCATAAATTCAACGGCAGGATTCTATTTGTTAAGGATATCGAGCTTGATATTGGTCCGAGGAGATACAACGCCTATGTTTACTATGATCCGGAGCGTGGACAGAGTGAGAGGGCCCATTTTTATGGTCATCTTCATGACATTATAGAGCGACTTGAAGGGAGGGTTATACGCAAGTGGGAGGAGGCTGGGAGTGTAGTTGAAGATATTGCTGGGAAATTCAGTGTATATCTCAGATGGAGTGTTAAGTGGGGCAGACTACATGTAAGTGTCAGGGACAAGGCGGTGTCACAGAGAGTGAATCGTATGGGTTTCATGGTGCTTGTGTATAATGGTGATTATGGATGGGATGAAGTTCTTGGGATGTATAAGGAGAGGGAACTTGTTGAGAAGATGTTCAGGTCGTTGAAGGATGATATTTCGGGTATACCTTTGAGGGTGCAAAAGAGCTTAGTGGTAAAGGGTATGATTTTTGTGAATTTTCTTGCTCTTATTCTTCGATTCAGGTTGCTGAGGATGCTCAAATCATCTGGACTGATGGGGGAGTATTCCATTCCCAAACTCATACTTGAGTTGAGTAAGGTTAAGAGGGTAGTACTTGCAGATGGGGAGAGGGTAACGACGGAGGTTACGAGGAGGCAGAGGGAGATAGTCGAGAGACTTGGACTGAGCATATTATAAAATTATGTGCCTAAAAAGTGGGAATTAAGGATATAAGAAATCTCCAAACACTCTATCTATACAGGTGTATTGGCATAGAATAACTAAATCTCTCTCATACAACAAAGTTAATACAAATATAACAAGAATTTCTATTTAATCGAAAATGTTAAACCTACAATTACCCCCATTATGTATAGATTTGCGAAAAATCCCAATAAAAATATCTGAAAAAACCTCAATTCCCCTTTATCGCTCCATACGTAATATATAAGTCGGGTTTGATAAATTACCGTAATTAGTGGCAAAACGAAGCCTAATCCGACCAAGAAATTGTTGGGTACTAAATCTGTCATTGAAAGAATTCCGTAATTTACAGCACCTAATAACACTCCAGTAACAAAAGCTGAAAGACCCATACGTCTAAATTCTTCCAGATCTCCATTTTTAGGAGTACGCACAAGGGCTTCCATCCATCCTAAGCCAGCGAATATGCCAGTCGTCATAATAGTTATTCCTATAAGTAAATTGTTTTTACTGAATATAATAATGGTTAGTGTGAGTATTCCAAACACAATCGTGAAAATAAAAACTCCTAAAAACTTTCTCATTTTTCCTCTACTTGTGTCCATTTATATATGCATTTATCAAACCATACACAAAACTCGCTCCACCACCTAACCAGCATCCTAAGGAGCCAGGGTATATAAATCCGAGTGCTGCTCCAACAAGACCTGAGCCAATCGCGCTTAATATATTGGGATCCATCTTTAAGTTGTTTATCTCTTCTGCCATTTCTTCAATCATTTCAATAGGGATGGGAGATATGTTGTTATTTAAAAATCCCGGAGTTTGCAAATAATCAGAAAGTGCATAATACACTTCAGGTACATTTTGATTATTTATATTTATAAGTGAAGTAAAAGTGGAATCGTCAGGATGATAGTTCCAATGGGTTCTAACAATTGAATCATTCAGGAAGGTCCCACTATAGATAGCGTAACCCTGAACACCTGAAACTTTACCAAGTTCCATTAAATCTCCATTATTATAATGAAATAATTTTACTTCTATTTCCCAAGGTTTTGTTCCATTATCAAACTCCACGTATCCATAAATAGTATCACTTCTTTCAAATGCCCAATATCTTAATACAGATGTATCACTATATTCTATCCCCTCGATAATATTTATCGTATACCCGTCCTTTGTGTTTTTGCCATAATGTACAATTTTAGAAACATGATTTGGCTCCACATTATTTTCCAATGCATTCCACATTGGCCTAAAATATGGAACTTTCTCTCCTGTAGCTTCGATAAAAGAGTTAATTGCCGGATATCTATTCCAATCTGTATGAATATTTGCATTACCAATGGTGGTATTCTCACACCCCATGTTTATCATCACTATCATAGCCAGCATTGACAGTAATGTTACATTACTACGTTTTCCCATTCTACTCACCTCCTTATATAGTTTGGAGCTATAATTGCAATTTTTCTGCCATAATTTATTAAATTTATGAAATCTTTTATTTACTGAGGCTTTTTCAATTCCCGATAAAATGAACATAGTTTTTAGATAATATATTGTTGTAACATTTTGTTACAGTTCTTGAAAAGAATCTTAAATTCAAGCAATTTTTGATATGCTGTAACATTCTGTTACAGTGTAACATTCTGTTACTCTTTTTTTAAAATAACCCGATAGTAGCTGTATATTAGGCCAAATTTTTTTTAGAAGACATCTTTAACTCTTATCATGCGTTAAAAAAAACACTTTTAAATGCTAAAACTTTTCATTTCTTAAATAACAGGTGGATTTTTTATTACTCAGATTGTAGAAAAATATTTGAAACAATCAATGAATCCCAAGAGGAGATGTATACATCGGGTATTCTCCAAACCCCTGCATTTGACAGTTAGTTTGGATTGAATATATTTTTTAATTCCAATCCATTCCCGGGGGAGTTGCAATGATCGAAGTCAGAAACATTGTGAAGAACTATGGATACGTCAAAGCCCTCGATAATGTGAGCTTTGAGGTGAAAAAAGGCGAGATCGTAGGATTTCTCGGTCCCAATGGGGCCGGGAAAACGACCACAATGCGAATCATCACCGGCTACCTTTACCCAGACAGTGGAGATGTCCTTGTGAAAGGTGTCAGTGTTGTAAACGATCCCCTCGAAGTTAAGCGAAATATCGGCTACTTACCGGAGGATAACCCCCTGTATTACGACATGGAGGTCACGGAGTACCTCGAGTTTATTGGCGAAGCTCGAGGGGTGAGAAAACATAAGTTAAAAAGTGAAATAGACCGTGTGGTTGAAACCGTCGACATATCCCATGTCTTATACCGCCCAATTGGTGAGCTCTCGAAAGGCTACAAACAGAGGGTCGGGCTTGCCCAGGCCCTTTTGCACGACCCGGAGATACTAATCCTCGATGAGCCAACAACCGGCCTCGACCCCACTCAGATTGTTGAAATCAGGGAACTTATTAAACAGCTTGGTAAAGAAAAAACTCTCATCATATCAACCCACATACTTCCAGAAGCAGCAGCAACTTCAACGAGAATTTTAATCATAAATAAGGGGAAAATCGTTGCCTCCGGCACACCCGACGAACTCACTGCACTGGCTGAAGGCGGTGAAACACTCCACGTCATCCTGAAACTACCATCCAAAGAACTATACACCATGGTCGAAAGCGTATTAGACCAGACCGACTGGATCGAGTCATTCACAAGAAAAGACTCAAGGAACGGAGAAATAGAATTTGTAATAAAACCTCGAAAGGGTGAGGACATCAGAGAAAAGCTCTACCTTCTGTCACGTGAAAACGACTGGATAATCCTTGAGATGTGGCGTGAAAAGGCAACCCTTGAAGACGTGTTCCTTTCACTAATAACTGAGGAGGTGGCCTCATGAGCGCGGTCATAAAAAAGGAACTCAAATCCTATTACAACTCAACAATGGGGTACATTATTACCATTGTTTTCCTTGGATTGACTTCCTGGCTATTCTTTAAAACTTTTTTCCTTTACGGGGAAGCATCCATGAGGTCATATTTCAACATGATGCCCGTTATTTTTATGCTCTTCATCCCGGCAATAACAATGAGACAGTGGGCAGAGGAAAGGAAACTCGGAACTGTAGAAGTTCTTTTTACCCTCCCACTTAAAGATACAGATATACTTCTCGGGAAATTTTTCGCGAGTTTCTTCTTCCTCGTAATAATGCTTATTCTTACAATCACAATCCCGATTTCAATATCATTCATTGGGAAACCGGACTTCGGAGAAATTCTCACCGGTTATATAGGGTCTTTGTTACTTGGTGCAGCTTACCTCTCAATAGGTCTCTTTGCCTCGAGTCTTACCTCAAGCCAGATAGTTGCATTTATCCTTGGCCTTCTATTTAGCTTTTCCCTGTTTATCGTTGGCGAATCCTTCGTCACAATGACCCTTCCACCTGCAATTGCACCAATAATCAGATACTTCGGGCTCGGCTATCACTTCGACTCGATAGCGAGAGGCGTCATCGACATGCGAGATCTTATCTACTACCTGTCAATTATTGTAATCTTCCTGTATCTCAACTACATTGTCATAAAGGAGAGAAGATAAGATGAAACGGAAAGACATCTGGAAAGAAATTCTCAGTCTCGTGCTAATAATTGTTATTATGGTTGTGTTAAATTTCATCTTTACGAGAATGCTTGTAAGGGTTGACCTCACCGAAAATAAGATTTACTCGCTCTCCCCAGCATCAAAACAAGCGGTGTCCAATCTAAACGACATTATGATTGTGAAAGTATATATGAGCGAAAAGCTTCCCCCTTCGTTGATGCCAATAAAAGAGCGTGTCTCTGACCTCCTTGACGAATACAGAGCGTACTCGCATGGTAACCTCAAAATAGAATTCATTGATCCGGCCAGGGATAAAAAGGCACAGCAAGAAGTCAGAATGCTCGGAATTCCACCTGTTGAAATGAATATTTTAGAAAAAGATCGCCTTCAGGTTGTAAAAGGATACCTGGGTCTTGCCATTTTCTACCTTAATAAGCATCAGGTGATACCGGTTATCCAGAGTACTGATGATCTCGAATATCAGATTACGTCGAGAATTCTTAAACTAACGGAAAATAGAGAACGTGTGGTGGGTTTTGTCGTTAAAGGCGGTAACCACGACCTTTATGGTGACTATGAAACTGCCAGAAAGAGAGTTGAAAGTGAATTTAAGGTCGTTGAAATAGATTCCATCATCCCGGATTCTATAGATGTCCTTGTCGTCGCGGGCATTTCCAAGCTCGATACAGCAATGCTCTATCGTATCAATCAATACATAATGAATGGAGGAAAAGCTATCCTCCTCATAGACGGCGTGGATGTCCAGGGTTTAAGTGCATCCTCAGTACCGGAGGCAAAGCTTGACCTCGTCCGCTACGGTGTTAAGGTAAATCAAAACCTTGTTCTCGATATCTCAAATGAAATGGCGCCCTTCAGCAGTGGAGTGGTTAGATTCATCGTCCCTTATCCTTTCTGGGTAAAGATAAGAAACTTCGATAAAACAAATCCTATCGTTAGCAAGCTCAACTCACTGGTTCTCCCATGGACAAGCTCAATCGAACCAATAAAAGATTCTTCCGCAAATTACAAAGTTACGATACTTGCAAAATCCACTGATCACAGCTGGGAACAGAAAGGATTCTTCTTACTTTCACCGGACTATGTGAAAGTTCCCCCAAAGGACAAGTTGTCTCAATATGACCTTGTAGCACTTGTACGTGGAAAAATCCCCTCTCCATTCAAGGAACCACCTAAAGGGTTTGACAAAAAGAAATTCAAGAGGGTTAGTGATTCAACATTTGTCGTCATTGTTGGAAATTCAAGATTTCTGGAGAATCCATTTGCAGGTAGCTTTAAAGAAAATCTGGTATTTTTCATGAATGCATTGGACTACCTTAGCTTTGGGAAACAACTCATCAATGTGAGGACCAAAGTACTTACGGAGAGACCTATTGCCGAGGTAAGTGATGCCACCAAGACGGCAATAAGGATATTGAACATCGTATTAATGCCGTTGTTGGTAGTAATTTTCGGACTCGTGAGATATTCAATAAGGAGAAAGAGAAGGAGGTAAACCATGAAAAAATTGATCATTCTCGCAGCAATTCTGGTTGTACTCGTCGTAGTGGCACTCGTTGTTCAGAAAAACTGGAAGACAAGGCGAACTTACAAGGAAAATTCTCCAATCCCTGCTAATGTGACCAAGGACATGATAACAAGAATTGAAGTGATCAACGGCAAAGATACCGTTGAGGTCAGGAAAACTAACGGTAAATGGTACGTGATGGTAAACGGAGAGCCCAAGGAGGCGAGCCAGGAAGCAGTTGAAAAACGACTCGATATTCTCGTAAATATGAAGGGTGAAGTTGTCTCCAAAAATCCGGAGAACTTCGAGAAATTTGGCGTAACAGATGAAGCTGAAAGGGTTATAGTTTACAATGGAAACAGAAAACTCGTTGAATTGTATCTCGGGGATACTGGTCCAACATTCACAACCACATACGTGAGAAACCCTGAGATGAAAGAAGTATTTTTAGTTAAATCCTACCTGAAGAGCCCTTTCACCAGCAAGGTAATCGGATGGAGAGATAGGACTATATTTAAATTCAAACCAGGAACCATCGTGAAATTTACTTACATTCATGGGAAAGATACTCTTTCTGCCGAGCTCAAAGACAGCACGTGGGTTTTTAGCAAAGGAAAGGGAGATACATCGGCATTGAAAAATGCACTAAATGCTATCAGATCCTTTTACGCCATGGATTTTGAGGACACACTGTCACTAAAAGAAACTGGCCTCGAACCTCCTAAGGAAATATTTGAGATAACGCTAAAGGATGGGTCCACTTATAAACTTCTCGTAGGAAAACAACGGGACAGGGACACAGTCTACGTGAAAAGAGATGACAAAGACCAGATTTACATTACCTCCACTTACATGATCAAGAAATTCAAGGGCGCATTTGGAATCAAAGAGAAGAAGAAACATCCGGGGCAGAAAATATCCAGAAAGAAAAGAGCTTGACAGTAGGTTTTTGGATAACTAAAATAAACAACACACTGGCGGGGCTGTAGTTCAGCCTGGTTAGAACGCCGGCCTGTCACGCCGGAGGTCGCGAGTTCAAATCTCGTCAGCCCCGCCATAATTTATTTGAGGTGAAAAATCATGGGGCCAAAAAACTAAATATCGCCATAATTGGAGCCGGAAAGATAGGCTCTGCAATTGCTGTTTCACTCCAGAATCATTACAATGTCGTGGCCACCCGTAGAAGAAAAATTAAAGACAATCTCATCAATGGTACTATCCCGGTAACAAGAGATAATAGACAGGCTGCCTCCAATGCTGACATTATCATCGTCACTGTAAAACCAGGACAAATTATCAGAGTACTCCAGAATATCAAGGATGAAGTAAAGGGTAAACCGGTGATTTCATTTGCCGCTGCAATCCCAATATCCATGCTAAAGAAAGCTGCTCCTGAATCCCAGATCATAAGAGCTATGACTAATATAGCCGTAATGGCCCAGAGTAGTTATACAGTTTATGCCTTCTCTGATAATGTGACAGATGAGAACAAAAAAATTGCGGTTGAAATCTTTAGCAAATTTGGTGCCTCGAGGGAAGTGGATGAAAAATACATCGACGCAATGACAGCTCTTTCCGGCAGTGGGCCGGCTTATCTATACACTGTGATCGAAGCCCTCACATATGGAGGACTATTGATAGGACTCCCGAGAGATATTGCCATGGAAGCAGTTGCACATACCTTCATAGGTACAGCAAAATTATTATTGTCGAGCAAAAATCACCCTGCAGAGCTAAAAGATATGGTTGTAACACCTGGTGGAGTCACAATCGAGGGTATTTATGAGCTCGAAGATAGCAGGGTAAGAACCGCTATGATGAAAGCTATCAGTGCTGCATTCAAGAAGTCTAAAATAATTGCAGAAGATATCCAGAAAGATAGCATGAAACTCCTGGAGGAGTAAAATGCCTGAATTGCCCGATCTTGAGGTCTTGAAAGACTTTATTGACTCAAATTTTTCGGGCAAAAATATCCTCGAAGCCAGATTAAATAATTCAAAATTTCTCAAAACGAAATATTTCCCTCCAAAGATTTTCAATAAATCCAAACTGAGCAAAGTTTCTCGAAGGGGTAAAATTCTAATCTTTGAAGCTTCTAACGGTTTTAAACTGGTATTCCACCCAATGACCAGGGGATGGATAAAGCTTGGAGAAGGTGAAATCTTCACATTGGAGTTTGACGATGGTACAAAAATTGGCATTTATGAGGTTGAGCCCGTCAATCTCCTTCAACTTTTCATTGTAAGAAAGCCGGAGAATTTAAGCATTCTGAAGTTAATAGGACCGGAACCCTTTGAAGATAAATTTAACGTTGATTATCTACTTTTAAGCTCTGAGAATTTTAAAGGGAATATTAAGAAACTATTGACCACACAAAAAATTGTTGCTGGAATTGGAAATGCCTATGTGGATGAGATTCTATGGGATGCAAAAATTAATCCGTTTAAGAAACCTGGAGAGCTGGGAAAATCCAGCTTTGAAGCAATAGTGAAGTCCACGAAAAAGGTATTAAGTGAGGCTATTAAAACACTTAAAGAGGTTTCAGGCAAAGATTTACCGCCGTTTGAATATAGAGAGCATCTAAAAGTACACAGGAGAGAGGGGCAACCTTGTCCAAGATGTGGTACTTTAATACAAGCAAAATTCGAGGGAGACAGGGGAACCTTCTGGTGCCCTACTTGCCAACCTGAATAAAAAGTTAGCCTTCTCAACCATCTACTTCAAAAAGAGAGTAGGTCATGAATTCGCGGGAATACAGTTTGATTTTAAAACTACAGGTCTTGACACATAATAACTTTGTCGATAACTATATTGGGGTGGGTGGTGGTTCGGGTGGTCGCTTCGCCAACTGGCGAAGAGGAAAGTCCGAGCTCCAGAGGGCAGGGTGCTGGGTAATACCCAGGGATGTCAGGGGAAACCCTGACATCACGGATAGGGCCACAGAAACGAGACCGCCGATGGCCCCTTGGTAGGGGATCAGGCAAGGGTGAAACGGTGGGGTAAGAGCCCACCAGGTCTCGGGGTGACCCGGGATGCTGGCAACCCCCACCCGGAGCAAGGCCAAACAGGGAGGGAACGGGAGTGGCCCGCTCCCATGAACTCCCGGGTAGGCCGCATGGAGATGATGGGTAACCATCATCCAAGAGAAATGACCACCACCCGATAACGCGGGTACAGAACTCGGCTTATAGAACCACCACCCACCTCTGTTTAAACCATCTAATCTTTGGTGAATCCTTCTTGATATTATCCTCCCTTCTACCTCTGGTAAGCCAGAGGTTAATCCTTTTCTTAAAATCATAGAGCACTATCTGAAAAAAGCTTGAAGATAATTGTTTTTATTTTATATCTCTCTTAACTCATTGGACTATTCTAAACATGTTGATAACTCGGGGGAATAGAATGATTTTGGTACAATCCAGGACAGATCTATTACGTCGATCAAATCCCTATGCATGTCGGGAGAGAATGATATTGGCACAATCCAGGGTGCCAATTTATTAGATTTCCTTTAACATGTTGGTAATTTGTAAAACTTAACTTTGACAGCAAATACCAAAAGCCTTGATAGAAGCGGGCTTGGGACATGGCACAACTTAGGGGGAGCAAGGGGTGTTATATCCCAAAAACCACGAATTAAGGCGATGTTTTGAATTTGAGGTGTCAAAGTTGGGTAAATCTCTTAATCCCTTTGCCTTTTTCTTCAACTTCTTTTAATACATACCATTGATGGGACCGCCTCTGATTTTCCTTCTGCTCTGGCCTTGCTTTAGCTTTCCTGAGTAACCTCACGACTACATATTTATATCCTCCTTTTTTGCTCCCATAATTACTTAAGCATAATACAGGAGGGGGATCTTTTAGTTTTTAATAGGTTTGTAATACTTGTGTGCAAGATGGGATAGAATTGGTAGTTTTTTAGTCCAGCTATAAAGATTTTGAGCAAAAGATATAAGTTTTGAGATAGTCACGGGATTTTTATTGAGTTGGTTTGAGAAATCGACTCTAACATCAGTGTAGTCCATCTCCAGATTTACAGGGGATTTTTATTAAAACGCTGATTTTTATTTCTTTTGATTTGGTAAAAATTTCATAACAGTTTCCCCATGTCGTCTCACATCATTAGTGCAAAAAATTCTTAAAATGGACTTAAATGTGTAAAATGCCGGAAAAGATTATGTAGACTTCAGAATTCTGGAATTTATATCAACTGACATTTGCCATTCGTAAAACTTGTATTTTCCAATGTTCAGCGATATAATTTGTATATATGTATTCCGATCCTACCTATGAGGGATGGAAACCTGCTACGACGGTAGGAACTTTTATCTTTAGTGCTTCATTCCGATCCTACCTATGAGGGATGGAAACAGAAGACGAATTGAGCGAAATATCCATACAGCAAGATTCCGATCCTACCTATGAGGGATGGAAACACGAAAGAGAATTGGCTTTCAGGTCCTCGACCTGCCAATTCCGATCC